>JAAWKM010000113.1 GCA_022797375.1 Lachnospiraceae bacterium | reverse complement strand
GACAGCAAAAAACGCTGTCTAACAATCATTACAATTTCACACAAGAAAAATGCAAAAACAGCATTTTTCATTACTATTTGTGCCGTGCTTTGCACGGCATGGGGGATTTTTATGAAGCAGTACATATGGAAAACGCCTGCTATATATTTCCTATATGACAGGATTATATTTAATGCCCAAAGCAGCTTATCTTTTTAGTATAATATTGGCTGTTTATGGATATTATTACAAAAAGAAGGCATATTTCCATATGTTTCTATATATAACTGTAAGGAATTGCAAAAGAATATAAAAAGTAAGATAAAAAGAGTATAACAGAGTAAAAAAGAGGAAACAGGCATTATATTCTGAAATATAACTATGCATTGTATTGCACAAAATTTCCAAATGAAATATATTATGTCTATGGTTAGCACTCAAAACGAGTGAGTGCTAGTAAATGTGATTTGTAAAGGAGGATATATATTATGAAATTATCACCATTAGGAGACAGAGTTGTTTTAAAGCAGTTGGAAGCAGAAGAAACTACTAAATCAGGTATTGTATTACCTGGCAATGCACAGGAGAAGCCACAACAGGCAGAGGTTATTGCTGTAGGCCCGGGTGGTGTTGTAGATGGCAAGGAAGTAGAGATGCAGGTATCTGTTGGGGATAAGGTTATTTACTCCAAATATGCAGGGACAGAGGTTAAACTTGGCGATGAAGAGTACATTGTAGTACGCCAGAATGACATAGTTGCAAAAGTTGAGGATTAATTGTAGGTTATTAAATAGTTTTATTAATTATAATATAACCAGTTTTAATAAATTATTTTAATTAATATTATTAATTGTAAATTTTTTGATTAACTGGTCTTGAATGGAGGAAAATATATTATGGCAAAAGAGATTAAGTTTGGAGCAGAAGCCAGGGCAGCACTTGAAGCAGGTGTTGATAAACTTGCAAATACAGTTAAAGTTACTTTAGGGCCAAAAGGAAGAAATGTTGTTCTTGATAAATCATTTGGTGCACCACTTATTACAAATGATGGTGTTACAATTGCAAAGGACATAGAACTTGAAGATGGCTTTGAGAACATGGGTGCACAGCTTGTTAAAGAAGTTGCTACAAAGACAAATGATGTAGCAGGTGATGGTACTACAACAGCTACAGTCCTTGCACAGGCTATGGTTAATGAAGGTATTAAAAACCTTGCAGCAGGCGCTAACCCGATTATTCTCCGCAAAGGAATGAAAAAAGCATGTGACTGTGCAGTCGGTGCTATTGCAGATATGAGCTCAAAAGTTACAGGCAAAGACCAGATAGCTAAAGTTGCTGCTATTTCAGCAGGTGATGAATTTGTTGGTGAGATGGTTGCAGATGCAATGGAGAAAGTTTCTAATGATGGTGTTATTACAATAGAAGAATCTAAAACAATGAAAACTGAACTTGACCTTGTAGAAGGTATGCAGTTTGACAGGGGTTATGTTTCAGCTTATATGGCAACAGATATGGATAAGATGGAAGCAAACCTTGATAACCCATATATCCTTATTACAGATAAGAAGATATCTAATATCCAGGAAATTCTTCCTTTATTAGAGCAGGTGGTACAGCAGAGCGCAAAGCTTCTTATAATTGCAGAAGATGTTGAGGGCGAGGCGCTTACAACACTGGTAATTAACAAATTAAGGGGAACATTTAATGTAGTAGCTGTAAAAGCTCCTGGATATGGTGACAGAAGAAAGGCTATGCTCGAAGATATTGCAATCCTTACAGGTGGTACAGTTATTTCAGAAGAAGTAGGGCTTGACCTTAAAGATACAACAATGGAACAGCTTGGACGTGCTAAATCAGTTAAGGTACAGAAGGAAAATACAATTATTGTTGATGGTACTGGTGATAAAGATGCCATTTCTTCAAGAATTGCACAGATAAGGGCACAGATCGAAGAAACAACATCTGATTTTGATAAAGAGAAGCTCCAGGAAAGACTTGCTAAGCTTGCTGGTGGTGTGGCTGTAATCCGTGTTGGTGCTGCTACAGAAACAGAAATGCAGGAAGCTAAGCTCCGTATGGAAGATGCACTTGCTGCAACAAGGGCTGCTGTTGAAGAAGGTATTATTTCAGGTGGTGGTTCAGCATATATACATGCTTCTAAAAAAGTTGCAGAACTTGCTTCATCACTTGAAGGTGACGAGAAGACAGGTGCTAATATTATCTTAAAGGCACTTGAATCACCACTTATGATAATTGCACAGAATGCAGGGCTTGAGGGTGCTGTTATTATTAATAAAGTACGTGAATCAGAAGCAGGTACAGGATTTGACGTATTAAAAGAAGAGTATGCAGATATGGTGCAGGCAGGCATTGTTGACCCTGCAAAGGTTACAAGAAGTGCGCTCCAGAATGCAACAAGTGTAGCATCTACTCTTCTTACAACAGAATCTGTAGTATCTACAATTAAAGAGGATTCTCCTGCAATGCCAGCAGGTGGCGGGGCTCCAATGGGAATGATGTAATAAATAATAGATTGGAAAAGATATAATACAGGTTAATACTGTAGTATAAAAAGGGCGTGTCTGGAAGTTTACACTGTAATGTATAGTTTCCAGGCACGTTTTTTGCTTTAAAGTAAACCTGTTATGTGTTGTTATTTATTATTTATAAAAATCTGTTAGCAGTATGGGGGATTTTATGAAAGAACGTATTGCATATGTTGATGCAGCGAAAGGCCTTAGTATACTTATGATAGCCTTAGGGCATATTACAAAACTTGGCAACCCTGTGGATTTGTGGATGTCATCTTTTAAGGTGTCAATATTTTATATAATATCAGGTTTTTTAATGTGTTATTCAGGTTCAGTAAAAAGCAGGAATTTCAGGGAATTTTCAGGAAAGCTTTTAAAAAGCCTTGGTGTGCCATATATTGCATTTAGCATAATTGGCACTTTATTTAAGACAGCATGTGTTTATTTGAAACATAAACCAGCAGATAAAGTATGGGAAACATTTTTAGGATATTTGTATGACAGTGTATTTTTAAAAGGCGTTAATTCAATGTGGTTTATTCCCACTCTTTTTATTGGAGAAATAATATTTTTCTGGCTTTTAAGAAGCCCAAAAGTGATAAAGGCGGTATATGCAGTAGCAGGGCTTTTTGCAATAAAAATGTCATTTATAACCAATTCACTGTTTATGGCAGGGGGAGCATTAGAGATGCCACAAGGTGATGCCCTTGACAATGTTATTAAACTGTCAAATGCAATATTTAAAGGAATTTCAGCGGCGTGGTTTTTAGGTGCAGGTTATATAATTTATATTTTCTATAGCAGGCTTAAAGAACCTGCCATAAAACTTGCGGCAGGCGTAACACTTTCGGCGTTTAACCTGGTTTTATCCCAGATAAACACAGGTGTTGATTTTAACCAGATGAAAGAGGGTGCATACCCGTATTTATTCTATATTTGTGGTATTACCGGCTCAGTAGGCGCAATATTAATCCTTGATTTTATAACAACACACACCAGGTTAAAATTCCTTGATTACTGGGGCAAAAATTCCCTCATTATTATGTGTACGCATACTGTGCTTGGAATGAGGACTGTAGCATATGAAGGATGGAAAAAGGTTGCATTTATACCAAAGACAGCAGGGCTTGAATATATTTGTGAATGTCTTGTTGTATTAGCAATATTGCTTATGATTGAATATAGCATAACAGAGATAATTAATTCAAGGTTTCCGTTCCTTATTGGCAAAACTGCTCTTTACAAAGAGCGGTAAATATGTCAATATATATATACATTAAGCATATAAGAGAAAGGAGTACAATAAATGGAAGAGTTGTATTCAGAAACATATCTAAAAGCGAAACCATCACCAAAGCGGACAATGGCAAGAATTGGATTTATAGTGTTATGCGTGGCACTTGTCTATATTGCCGTATTTGTAATGCAAAGTATGCCAATGCTTTTTCTGGCAATAGTAATTGATGGTTTTATAGTTTTTTTCATGCCTTCAGGGAATATTGCGTATGAATATGTATTTGTTGACGGGCAGATTGATTTTGACATTATAATAGCAGGCAATAAGCGCAAAACAAAGAAAAGGACAGACCTTGAAAAGATAGATATAATTGCTCCGGAAGATTCACCTTCGTTAAACCAGTACCAGAATCTTCCTTTATCAGACTTTTCATCAGGTATAAGGTCAGACAAGCATTTTATTGCAGTTTCAAGGTCCGACAGCGGACAGGAGAGGATTAAATTTACTCCTGATGAAAAACTTATAGAAAATATGAAATTTAAGGGCAGAAGTAAAATCCAGTGTTGACAACAGAAGTTATAATAGTGTATACTAAATCAACATATTAGCAGGCAGTATTATAATTGTTAATAGAACATATACTGGTTTCTAGTACCTGGAAATTTATATTATATTGTTACCATATGCACGCAGGCTGGCGGCATTGGCACATCTGGCTGTATTACTGTATACAGTAGCCGGGATTGTGTGCCTTTGGGCTGGTTTCCTGCGTGTTTCATTACATACCAGGGATATAACAGTGTTCCTGCAGCCCGCCAGGAATTATACCAGATTTAACAAACAACCAAATAAAATACATAAAGGAGGATAATTAAAATGGGGCAGATTATTGGTGAAGGAATTACATTTGATGACGTATTATTAGTCCCACAGTATTCAGAGGTTATACCCAACCAGGTTTCTTTGGAAACTAACCTGACTAAGACTATTAAACTTAACATTCCAATGATGAGTGCTGGAATGGATACGGTAACAGAGTACCGTATGGCAATTGCTATGGCAAGACAGGGTGGTATTGGTATTATTCACAAGAACATGTCAATCGAGGCACAGGCTGATGAGGTAGATAAGGTTAAACGTTCAGAAAATGGTGTAATTTCAGACCCATTTTATTTATCTCCAGAGCATACACTTGAAGATGCCAACAATCTTATGGCAAAGTTCAGGATTTCGGGAGTTCCTGTAACGGAAGGCAAAAAGCTTGTTGGAATTATTACAAACAGGGATTTGAAGTTTGAAACAGATTTTACTAAGAAGATTAAAGAATCCATGACTTCAGAGGGGCTTATAACAGCACACCAGGGAATAACACTTGATGAGGCAAAGCAGATACTTGCAAAGTCAAGAAAAGAAAAGCTTCCATTAGTGGATGATGAAGGCAACCTTACAGGGCTTATTACTATAAAGGATATTGAGAAGCAGATTAAATATCCTCTTGCTGCAAAGGATTCACAGGGCAGGCTGTTATGTGGCGCTGCTGTAGGGGTAACTGCTAATATACTTGAACGTGTTGATGCACTTGTACAGAAGCATGTTGACTGCATTGTTATAGATACAGCACATGGGCATAGTGCGAATGTGCTTAAAGTTGTAAAAATGGTACGTGATGCGTATCCAGATTTACAGATTATTGCTGGCAATGTAGCTACAGGTGCGGCTACAGAGGCACTTATAAATGCAGGTGTGAACTGTGTCAAAGTCGGAATTGGACCAGGTTCTATTTGTACAACACGTGTTGTTGCAGGTATTGGTGTTCCACAGATTACAGCTATTATGAACTGTTATGAGACAGCTAAAAAATATGGTGTTCCAATTATTGCTGATGGAGGTATTAAATATTCAGGTGATATGACAAAATCAATTGCAGCAGGTGCAAGTGTCTGTATGATGGGAAGCATATTTGCGGGCTGTGATGAGAGCCCAGGGACATTTGAACTGTTCCAGGGACGTAAATACAAGGTTTACCGTGGCATGGGTTCAATTGCTGCTATGGAAAATGGAAGCAAAGACCGTTACTTCCAGACTAATGCAAAGAAGCTTGTACCAGAAGGCGTAGAAGGACGTGTTGCATACAAAGGCACTGTAGAGGACACAGTATTCCAGCTTATGGGAGGGCTGCGTTCAGGAATGGGTTACTGTGGTGCATCTGATATAAAGACACTGCAGGAAACAGGCCAGTTTGTTAAGATATCAGCAGCTTCACTTAAAGAAAGCCATCCACATGATATCCATATTACAAAAGAAGCACCAAATTACAGTGTAGGGGATGATTAAACACCAGCCAGGCAGGCACCATGGCAGATTGCAGATATCTGGCTGGTTTGTCTTATATGTATGTAAATAGTGGCATTAACAAAATGGAAGAATTTTGTACTATGAAAAGATTAACAAAGACTAAGAAAAGAAAATTAAAAAGAGCTGCAATACTTTTGTCTGCTTCCTTTATAATTGCCCTTGTGTTTTTTAGTATTATAATTAAGGTTATTACAGATAAGAAACAGGCAGCCGGAAATATAAAGGAAGCGGCAGGGCTGGATTATTCATTGTATAATGTAAAGCATCCTTCCTCCAGGAAAATGTTTTTAACAGAAAATGTTAATTCAAGGCCTGGCATAAAGTTAAATATAGTTAATGGGATAGTCATACATTACACAGCTAACCCTGGAACTGATGCAGAAGCAAACAGGAATTATTTTGAAAGCAGGAAAGATGAACCTGATGAAAATTCCAATAAAGTGAGCAGCCATTATATAATAGGGCTTGATGGTACTATTATACAGTGTATTCCGTTAAATGAAATTGCATATGCTTCAAATAGCAGGAATGCTGATACTATTTCAATAGAGTGCTGTCATCCCGATGAAACAGGCCAGTTTTCAGATGATACATATAATTCATTAGTTCATCTTACAGCATGGCTTTGTGCTAAATTTGAATTAACCAGGAATTCAGTAATACGCCATTATGATGTTACTGGAAAAATGTGCCCGCTATATTATGTAGATAACAGTAAGGCATGGGACAAGTTAAAAGATGATATCTGGAATTATTTTTTAAACAGTAAGAAAAGTACAAAATAAAAATATAAAATAGCAGTTATATTTTTAAATAAAAAGCAGAAAAAGTTGTATAAACTTTTCCTGCTTTTTTTGTTACTTTTTATTGTTGATTAAAATAAAATCCTGTTTTATAATCTAAAATGACAATGGTAATAAAAAGTATAAAAATATTATTTGGAGAACTATTGATATATAACACATGTTATTAAACAGAAAGGAAATAAAGTTATGAGAGAAGAGAGAAACTGGAAAAGTAAATTAAATTTTATTATACTGCTGCCATTATTTATGGCAGTGGCTGTTTTACCTGCCATAAAAGCGGAAGCAGTGGCCGCAGGAGATGATAAGTCAATAGGGGTATATACAGACTTTACGGGTGGTGAAAGTACAACAGGCGTAAGGATATCTAAAAACGGGCAGACAATATTTTATGCACTTGATACATGGAGAAAGACAGGAGAAGATAATTGGGTGTATACTGGAAGCAATGTAGACGGTTCTGTACAGGAGGTTGTAAGCTGTGCAAATTCACCAGTATATATAAAAGGCACATCAGGTACAAGGTTTGGTATAAACATTGGCAAAACCAGGGAGTACCTGCCAGAAAGGGGAAGTGTAGTTATAAAAAAATATGTATATGGTAAATGCACATATAACAAAGCAGAATATACATACCAGAATACAACAAGTAACCCTGTAGATATTTCTGAGTCATTATTAAAACAGCTGGAAAATGGTACATCTAATTTAGATTTAGTTTCTACTAAATATGGTTATGATGGTGTTTCATATATATATGATATATATGATGCGGCTGTAATAAGCAGGAACGGTGATATAGTGGCAGACATACCAGCGGACTGTATGGTATTAAGCGAAGGATATGCTTACTACGGAATGGAAGAAGGATATATTGTAAAAGAACTTCCACAGATAGAACATGACCCTGTGCCTGGCTGTACTTTTAATTTCAAAGGCTGGTATACACGTCCCTCTGGCGGCAATGAGGTACATATAGGTGATGTAATAGAAAAAGGTATAACAATATACCCGCAATGGATTATGGAAATTAATTCATATAATGTAAATTGTATAGATATACTTGGTGATAATCCTGACGGGCAGGTGATTGGCACAACATCAATAACGGCAGATTATAATACTGTAATTAGTGGTTCTGTTTTAGGCAGTGATGAAACTGCTGGTGTATATTATAAAGGTTTCTGTTATACAGGATGTACTTCGGAAACAGTACAAGGTGACTGTAATGTGTACAGGTATTTCAGGCCAGTATCATATAATATAATTTTTAATGGAAACCTTGCTGCAGCAGGTGAAACTACTTCAATGTATGGATGTTTATATGGTGAAAAATATACATTGGCAAAAAACGGGTATGAAAGGAATGGCATGGTCACATTAGACTTAAATGCAGAGGATGCAGTATGTGCTACAAAAAATATAAATGTTAAATATGATTTTACAGGCTGGTCAGAAACCGCCAGTGGAAAAGCAATATATGCAGATTGTGAGGAAGTAAGCAATCTTTGTATTACAGATGGTGAGAAAGAATTATATGCTGCATGGGAAGGCGGAGGTATAGAAATAAATGCAGTTCCATTAAGGGAAGGATATAGTTTTAATGGCTGGTCAAGGGATAAGGAAAGTATGGAAGGCAGCACATGGTTTAATGTATCAGATGGGAACAACTGTATATTATATGCGGTATGGAAACCATTAAAGGCAGGATACAGTGTTATATATTATATAAAAAATGACAAAGGTGGATACACTATAGACCAGAAAAAAGAATATAGCTCATATACAGGATATGAAGCTGACTGCAGTACGGATTTATATTTAGAAAAATATTACAGTGGTTATATACTGGATAAGGACAAAAGCATATATAGAGGAATAGTAAAACATGACGGAAGCCTTGTACTGGAATGTTATTTAAAAAAGAAACCCACAGATACTGGAAATGCAGGAGGAACAGAGAGTAAGCCAGATGGAAAGCCAGAAGAGAAACCAGAAGAGAAACCAGAAGATAATATAAATACAGATGGAAGTGGAATAGTTACAACTGGCGGAAGCATAACAGGAGGGAGCAGTAGTACAGGCGGCAATGGGAATGGCTGGAGCAGCGGCGGAGGCGGAAGTGCCAGTGGAAGTACAGGCGGGGGTTTAAGTGCAGGAGGCAGCAACGGAGGTGAGGGCAGCGTAAGCATAAGCCAGGGAGGAAGCAGTGGAAGTAAAGAGGAAGATAATAGTGAAAGTGCAGCCATAAAAAAAGACAATACTGGCATCAATACCAGTGGTGGAAGCATTAGTGGCAGTGTAAGCGGCGGAGGCGGCTTTAATGATACAAATAATAATATAACAGAAGATGCAGATGGAAACAAAATAAATAAAGAAAATAATAAAAATGGAAAAAAGAAAAATAATAAAACATCTGCCAGAAATAAAAAAGCTATCTATCCAAAGACTGGAAAAAAGTACACAAAAGCAGGAATTACATATAAAATATTAAAAAGCAGCAGTAAGGTAAGGACAGCTAAGGCAGTTAAAGCAAAGAAAGGCATAATAAAGGCTGGAATTCCAGATTTCATTAAAATAAAAGGATATAAATATAAAGTAGTATCTATTGCCAGAAGTGCTTTTGCAAAATGCCATAAGCTAAAAAAAGCTGTTATTGGAAAAAATATAAAAAGTATTGGCAGTAAAGCATTTTACAAAAGCAAGGGACTTGGCAATATTAAAATAAAAAGCAAAAAACTAAAAAGTATTGGCAGCAGTGCATTTAAAAGTATAAAACCAGGGTGTGTTGTCAAAATAGCAGGGAACAGGAAGTATGCCAGTAAAGTTTTTTCGATGATTAGTGTAAATGATTAAAGTTTTAAGACAACATCCTTATTTATGTATTCATATTGTCTGAATGAAATCCCGGAAGATTTCATCATGCGTTTGGCAGCTATTACTGATGGTGTGTCCGAATATTTATCTGAAAGATATATTACTTCATGTATGCCTGACTGGATAAGTGCTTTGGTACATTCGTTACATGGAAACAGTGTAGTATATATTTTTGCATTACGCATATTAGTACCTGTGTAATTAAGGAGCGCATTTAATTCAGCATGGCATACATAAAGGTATTTGCAGCCAAGCGGGTTTTCAGAATTACGTTCCCATGGGTACTCATCATCAGAGCAGCCAACAGGCATGCCGTTATAACCAAGTGAAAGGATTTTGTTATCTTCGCTGACTATACATGCACCTACACTTGTATTTGGGTCTTTGCTGCGCATGGCAGAGAGTATGGCAATTCCCATAAAGTATTCATCCCATTTTAAGTAATCAGTTCTTTTCATATGTTACCTCATTTTTTTAATATTTATGTTAATATTTATTTTCTGATTAGAAAGTTTTGTATCTGTATGAAATATAAGTAGATAGTAATATTATATTTTTTGTTATCATAAATGGATTAGAATGTATAATTACTTATTATATATAATTATATATTCTTATTAATGGATTGTCTATAAGAAAAAAGAGGAATTATAAGAAATAATGCGTATATTCTATAAAAATTAAAAAACTTTTTATTATAAAGCAAAAATATATCCCCGCATACATGACGGTTTAAAGACTGCCACGCATTAATATATCCTGTTATAGAATTTTTTTCTTATAATACAGCACATACAGTTAATGCTAATTAAGTCAATTTTTATTAATACATTTCTCCAGTAAGATGCTATACTTGATTTAAAAATTTTAAGGAGAAGTGGCTATGGATGAAAAAACTATTGTAAGGAAAACTCTGTTCTATATAGAAAGAAATCTGGATGAGGACTTATCATTAAAACGCATTGAGGAGGAATTACATTATTCAAAGTTTTATATTAACCGTTTGTTTGCTAAGGAAACAGGCTGTACTATATACAAATATATACAGAAACGGAGGATTACAGAAGCAGCGAGGCAGTTAGCTGGTACTGGCAAACCTATTGCAGAAATTGCCCAGGAATCACATTATAATTCACAACAGGCATTTACGCTGGCTTTCCGGCAGATATATTTATGTACACCACAGGAGTACAGGAGAAACGGGATATTCAGTCCAGAACAGCCGGAGATAACCATAATGGATTGTGCTTTTATGGCAGGCAGTAACTTCTTAATGTCTGGAGGTAAAATAGCAGCATGAACATAATTCCATATGTAATTGAAAAAACAGCCACAGGCGGGCAGAGTTATGATATTTTTTCAAGATTACTGTCTGACAGGATTATATTTTTAGGTAAGGAAGTCAGTGATGACACAGCAAGTTTAATTGTGGCACAGCTTTTATTTCTGGAAGCGGAGGATTGCAAAAAAGATATATATTTATATATAAACAGTCCAGGTGGTTCTGTAACTGCGGGTTTCGCAATATATGATACAATGCAGTATATAAGTTGTGATGTTTCAACGATATGTACTGGGATTGCTGCAAGCTTTGGTGCATTTTTGCTTGCTGGTGGCGCAAAGGGCAAAAGGCTGGCATTGCCAAATGCAGAAATAATGATACACCAGCCAGCAATACATGGAAATGGAATACAGGGACAGACATCTGATATTAAGATTATGTCTGATTATATGCAGAAGAATAAAAGACGGCTTAATCACATTCTGGCAGAAAATACAGGAAGGACTATTGAGGAGATTACAGCAGATACTGAAAGGGATAATTTTATGGATGCGGAAGAAGCACTGGAATATGGGCTTATAGATAAAATTATTACTAACAGAAATTAAAATAGATAGTTAATAAAGCAGCCCCCAGGGTGTGCTGGCTGGAAAATAAGAAATATAATAAAAAAACTGCCCACACCGGAAGGCAGCTTTTTTTATTAAGTTAAGTAATTATGCGATTTTATTTACAGCCAAAGTCAGACGGGAAACTTTTCTTGAAGCTGTTCTTTTATGGAAAACGCCTTTTCTTGCTGCTTTGTCAATTTCTTTTACAGCATTAACTAATGCTGTGCTTGCAGCAGCTTTGTCATTAGCAGCGATAGCTGTATTAACGCGTTTAATAGCTGTTTTAACTCTTGATTTGATAGCTTTATTTCTTTCTGCATTTCTGCGGTCAGTTAAAATTCTTTTTTTTGCTGATTTAATATTAGCCACTCTTTTCACCTCCTGGTTATAGAATAAATTCTGTCCATCAATCCTGACACGGCGGCTTTGATGGAAACATACCTATATATAATAGTAGATATAGGTAAATGTGTCAATATATTTTTGGAAAAATTATAAAAAATTTCGGATATTAGTTACTATTCACAGTCCAGTAAAAGATATATCATTCCGCAAGCTTGTTTGCAGGAATGTATATATCTTTTACTGGACTGCGAAAGCTGCCACTCCACAA
>JAAWKM010000112.1 GCA_022797375.1 Lachnospiraceae bacterium | reverse complement strand
TCATTACAATTTCACACAAGAAAAATGCAAAAACAGCATTTTTCATTACTATTTGTGCCATGCAAAGCACGGCATGGGGATTTTTATGAAACGGACGTGTATGGCATTTTTTAAAATATTGATTTAAATAGTGGGTTATGTTAATATAAATAGAATACAGGCTTATAATCGTTATGTACAATGCCATATATGGCATATTAGATGTATTTTGTGTTATGGATACCTGATATGGATATAGCAGAATGGAGGAATATAAAAATGAAGTATTTTGGCACAGATGGTTTCCGTGGTGAGGCAAATGTGGGGTTAAATGTTATACATGCCTATAAAGTGGGGCGCTTTCTTGGATGGTATTATGGACAAGAGCATAAAGCAAGAATCATAATAGGTAAAGATACCAGGCGTTCAAGTTATATGTTTGAGGATGCGCTTTCCGCAGGGCTTACTGCAAGTGGTGCAGATGTATACCTGTTACATGTTACACCAACTCCAAGTGTTTCATATGTAGTAAGGACTGAACAGTTTGACTGTGGCATTATGATTTCCGCAAGCCATAACCCATATTATGACAACGGGCTGAAAGTGATAAATGGAAACGGCCATAAGCTTGAAGCTGTAATAGAAGAAAAAATAGAAGAATATATAGACAGTGCCAAAGATACAATTCCGTTTGCAACCAAGGAAAATATCGGATGTACAATTGACTATGCAATAGGCAGGCACAGGTATATAGGGTATCTTATGTCACTTGCTACGCGTTCATTTAAAAACATACGTGTAGGGCTTGACTGTGCCAATGGCTCTTCATATTCAGTTGCTAAGGGTGTTTTTGATGCACTTGGGGCAAAAACGTACACTATAGGCATGGAACCAGACGGGATAAATATTAATGATGGCTGTGGTTCTACACATATAGGGAAACTGCAGGAATTTGTAAAAGAGAAGAATCTTGATATAGGATTTGCATATGATGGTGATGCAGACAGATGCCTTGCTGTTGATGACAAGGGCAATGTAATAGATGGTGATGCAATTCTTTATTTATGCGGGTGTTATCTTAAGGAGAAAGGTGAATTAAATAATAATACAGTAGTTACAACAGTTATGTCTAATATAGGGCTTTACAAAGCACTGGACAAAGCGGGAATTGCTTACGAGAAAACAGCAGTAGGTGACAAATATGTTAATGCAAATATGATGGAACATGGGCATTCACTTGGTGGTGAACAGTCAGGACATATAATATTCAGCAAATATGCTGTAACAGGGGATGGTGTGCTTACATCACTTATGCTTATGGAAGTAATGCTTGAAAAGAAAACAAAGCTTTCAGAACTTTGCAAAAACTTAAAGATATACCCACAGCTTCTGGAAAATGTAAAAGTAGCAGACAAAGCAGCTGCTATAAATGATGCTGATGTACAGGCAGCAGCAAAAGCAGCAGAAGAGGCACTTGGAAACAACGGGCGGATACTTTTAAGGGAAAGTGGCACAGAACCTCTGGTACGTGTAATGGTTGAGGCTGAAACAGATGAATTATGCCAGAAATATGTTGACAGCGTTGTAAAAATACTGAAAGATAAAAGTTACTAGTCACAGTCAATTAAATCCGAACCAGTGCTGAAAGCAAGTGCTGGAAGCACTGCTAGTTACTATGAACAGCGTAGCTGTGAATAGTAACAGATAAAAATATATACAGGATTAGCATTAAAATTTAATAAACCCCCTTGATTTCCGGGGTTTGTTCATGATATATTATACAAATGGTAAATTACGGGAGATTACCCGTTTATTATAAGGAGGAAATATTAAAATGAGTGTACAGGTAGAAAAGTTAGAGAAGAATATGGCAAAGCTTGTTATCGAAGTTCCAGCGCAGGAATTTGAGAAAGCGGTTGATGAAGCATATAAAAAAAGCAGGAATAAGATAGCAATGCCAGGCTTCCGCAAGGGAAAAGCTCCACGTAAAATGATAGAGAAAATGTATGGTTCCAGTGTGTTTTATGAAGATGCTGCCAATATCATAATTCCTGATGCATATGAAAATGCTGCAAAGGAAAGTGGTTTAGAAATTGTTTCCCAGCCTGAAATAGAAGTTGAACAGATAGAAAAGGGCACTCCTTTTATATTTGCAGCAACAGTAGCTGTTAAACCAGAAATTACACTTGGTGAATACAAGGGAATAGAGATTGCAAAGAAAACTGCAGAAGTAACAGATGAGGAAGTTGACTCTGAAATCAGCAGGGTAAGGGAAAATAACTCACGTATGATTACAGTTGATGACAGGGCAACACAAGACGGGGATACTGTTATTATAGATTTTGATGGATATGTTGATGGTGAACAGTTCGAGGGTGGTAAAGCAGAAGATTACTCACTTGTCCTTGGTTCACATACATTTATTGATAACTTTGAGGAGCAGCTTGTTGGCAAAAATACAGGTGATTCTGTAGAAGTACATGTAACATTCCCTGATATGTACCAGGCAGAGGAACTCAGGGGCAAGGATGCTGTATTCTATGTAAAGATTAATGATATAAAAGTAAAAGAACTTCCTGATATTGATGATGAATTTGCACAGGATGTATCTGACTTTGACACATTAGAAGAGTATAAGGAAGATTTAAAGAAAAAGCTTCTTGAAAACAAGGAAGCAGCACTTGAGAGGGAAAAAGAAGAAGAAGTAATTGGTGCAATTATTGAAAATTCACAGATGGAAATTCCAGACCCTATGGTTGATGCACAGACAAGGCAGATGACACAGGAATTTGCACAGCGTCTCCAGGCACAGGGGCTTTCACTTGAACAGTATATGCAGCTTACAGGCTTTACATCACAGAAGATGGTTGATGAATTAAAGCCACAGGCACTTAAACGTATACAGAGCCGTCTTGTGCTTGAGGCAGTAGTTGCTGCTGAAAATATCCAGGTGCCAGACGAAGACTATGACAAAGAGATTGAAAGAATGGCAGAAGCATACAACATGGAGAAAGACAAGTTCCTTGGACTGGTCAGTGACAATGAAAAAGAACAAATACGCATGGACATAGCTGTGCAGAAGGCTGTTGGACTTGTTGTAGCTTCCGCTGTGGAGAAAAGCCAGGAAAACTAAATCCAGGCTTTAATACCAGAAAGGAATGGTGATAAGTTATGGGGTATAGTATACCTTATGTTATCGAAAAGACGAGCAGCGGCGAGCGCTCATATGATATTTATTCAAGGCTTTTACAAGACAGGATTATATTCCTTACAGGGGAAGTAAATGATGATGTTGCAAGCCTTATTGTATCACAGCTTCTTTTCCTTGAGTCCCAGGATTCAGAAAAGGACGTGCAGTTTTATATAAACAGCCCTGGTGGTTCAGTAAGTGCAGGTTTTGCAATATATGATACAATGAATTATATAAAATGTGATGTTTCAACTATATGTATGGGTCTTGCTGCAAGCATGGGCGCTTTCCTGCTTGCAGGGGGCACTAAGGGCAAGAGGTTTGCACTTCCTAATGCAGAAGTTATGATACACCAGCCATCAGGCGGGGCAAAAGGCCAGGAAACAGAAATCCGTATTGTGGCAGAGCAGATTTTAAAGACAAGAAGCCGCCTGAATGAAATACTTGCTGCCAATACAGGAAAAGACCTTGGACAGATACAGATTGATACAGAGCGTGATAATTATATGACAGCACAGGAAGCTAAAGATTACGGCCTTATAGATGAAATAATTACAAAGAGGAAGTAATAACAGGCATTGTTTTTCATTAGTTTGGAGGTAGCAATGGGCATAAAAAAAGATGAAGCAAAGCTTAAGTGTTCATTTTGTGGAAAGACACAGAACCAGGTACACAAATTAGTTGCAGGTCCAGGTGTCTATATCTGCGACCAGTGTATTGAACTTTGTTCCGAAATCATTGAAGAAGATGTAAATGACGATGAATTATATACAAATGATATGGATATAAATCTTCTTAAGCCAAAGGAAATCAAGGAGTTTCTTGATGAATATGTAGTAGGCCAGGAAGAAGCCAAGAAAGTGCTTTCCGTATCTGTTTATAACCATTATAAACGTGTACTGTCAAGCCGTAACATGGATGTAGAACTGCAGAAAAGCAATATTATGATGATTGGGCCTACTGGTTCAGGCAAGACATTCCTTGCACAGACACTTGCAAAGATACTTAATGTCCCATTTGCTATTGCAGACGCTACAGCACTTACAGAAGCAGGATATGTAGGTGAAGATGTGGAGAATATCCTTTTAAAAATTATACAGGCAGCAGAATATGACATGGAAAGGGCTTCACATGGAATTATCTATATAGATGAGATTGATAAAATAACACGTAAGGGTGAAAATGTTTCAATTACAAGGGATGTTTCGGGCGAAGGTGTACAGCAGGCGCTCCTTAAAATTTTAGAGGGCACTGTTGCAAGCGTACCGCCACAGGGCGGAAGGAAACACCCTCACCAGGAATTTTACCAGATTGATACAACAAATATATTATTTATATGTGGTGGTGCATTTGATGGGCTGGAAAATATTATTAGTACGCGTATAGGCAGGAAATCTATTGGTTTTAATGCAGAAATTTCAACAAAAAGGGATGAAAATATTGGTGATTTATTCCGCCAGGTACTTCCAGAGGATTTTGTTAAATTCGGCATTATACCAGAACTTATAGGAAGGCTGCCAGTCAATGTTGCACTTGACCTGCTTGATGAAGAAGCATTGAAAAAAATCCTTGTAGAGCCTAAGAATGCAATTACAAAGCAGTATAAGAAATTATTTGAATTAGATGGTGTAAAGCTGTCATTTGAGGATGATGCAATTGCAGCAGTTGCAAAGCGTTCTGTTGAAAGAAAGACGGGTGCCAGGGGGCTGCGTGCAATTATGGAATCAATTATGATGGATGCTATGTTTGAAGTACCATCAGATGACGAAGTCAAAGAATGTATTATTACTAAAGAATCAGTAACAGGTGATGAAGAACCCCTGCTGGTACTTGACAATAATGAAACCAGGCGTACAAGCAGAAGAACTAAAAACGAAATTGCATAGGCTTTATGGAAAGCCAGTAAACAGGGGGATTAGCTAAATCCCTCTGTTTAGGTTATAGAAAAATCAGAATGGAGACAGGATATTAAATGGAAGAAAATTTAGATGTAACAGATAAAATGGAAGGAATTCCCATAGTTACATTAAGAGACCTGGTTGTATTTCCCAAAACTACTGTATATTTTGAAGTGGGGCGTGAAAATACAGTCAAGGCACTTAAAGAAGCTATGAATGGCAGGCAGCTTGTGTTTACTGTTGCACAGAAAGACCCGGCTGTTGAAACACCAGGCATGGATGATTTATTTGAAACAGGCACGCTTGCAGAAGTAAAGCAGATTGTAAATATGCCTGGCAAGATTATAAGGGTGGTTATATCTGGTAAAGAACGTATGAAACTTATGTATCTTGAAACAATGGATGGATATATGGCAGGTACTCTTGAAAGCATCCAGGAGACTAAAGATACATCATATACGCTGGAGATTGTTGCAATGGTACGCGGGCTTAAAGACTTATTCCAGGTATATGCAAATGCAAATGGCAGGTTTAACCAGAAACTTGTTGATGAAATATTAAATATATCTGATTTAGATACATTAATATACCAAATCAGCTCAAATATTCCTGTAAATTACCAGATAAAGCAGAAAATTCTTTCGGAAGACAGCATAATAGACCGTCATGAGCAGCTTTCAATAGTGTTAAGCCGCGAAACAGGGATAGCACGCATACAGGATGATATTGCAAGGCGTGTAAAATCACAGGTAGAGAGCAACCAGCGTGAATATTACCTGCGTGAACAGATGAAAGCTATACACAAAGAACTTGGAGAAGATGATTCAGACTCTGACGCAGATAAATATACAGAAGCATTAGAAAAGCTTAAAGCACCTAAAAAGGTAAAGAAAAAGCTTGCAGAAGAAATAAGGCGTTTTAAAATTACAAGTTCCAGTTCTTCTGAAAATGCTGTTATAAGGGGATATATTGAAACACTTTTAGATATTCCCTGGAAAAAGGAAAGCAAGAGTAACACAGATGTTGTACATGCAAGTGAAGTACTTGACAAGGACCACTATGGCCTGGAAAAAGTTAAAGAAAGGGTACTTGAATGTATTGCGGTAAAGGCAATTAAAAAAGACGGGCAAAGCCCTGTTATATGCCTGGCAGGGCCTCCAGGCACGGGTAAGACTTCAATTGCAAAATCTGTAGCAAAATCAATGAACAGGAAATATGTGCGTATATGCCTTGGCGGTGTGCGTGATGAAGCAGAGATAAGGGGGCACAGGCGTACTTATGTAGGAGCAATGCCAGGAAGGATTATTGCTGCATTAAGGACAGCTAAAGCCAGGAACCCTGTAATGCTTTTAGATGAAATAGACAAGCTTGGCAGTGATTATAAGGGAGACCCGTCATCAGCGCTGCTTGAAGTATTAGACCCTGAACAGAACAAATATTTCCGCGACCACTATGTAGAGATGCCAGTTGATTTATCTAAAGTAATGTTTATATGTACAGCTAATACAACTGATACAATTCCAAGACCACTGCTTGACAGGATGGAAGTTATAGAGCTTTCTGGCTATACATCAAATGAAAAATTCCATATTGCAAAAGAACATCTTATAGAAAAACAAAAAATTGCCAATGGTTTGACAAAAAACCAGCTTAATATATCAGATAAGGCAGTCAGGATAATTATTGAAAATTATACAAGGGAAGCAGGAGTCAGGAACCTTGAAAGGAAAATTGCACAGATTTGCCGCAAGGCAGCTATGGAGGCAGCCAAAGACCCAGAAAGCAAAACAAGGGTTTCAGAGAGAAATATAAGGAAGTTCCTTGGTACAGAAAAGTACACCACAGATATGGCAAATAAAGAGGCATCAGCAGGGATAGCAAGAGGGCTTGCATGGACAAGCACAGGCGGTGACACACTTGAGATAGAGGTAAATATTATGAAGGGCACAGGAAAGCTTGAACTTACAGGAAAACTTGGTGATGTAATGCAGGAGTCAGCTAAAATTGCATTATCATATGTAAGGTCAGTTATGCCAGAAAGTTTCCCTGAGGAATATTTTGAGAAGCATGATGTACATCTGCATGTGCCAGAAGGCGCAGTACCTAAAGACGGGCCATCAGCAGGCATTACTATGGCTACAGCCATTTATTCAGCTGTAACAGATAAAAGGGTAAGGCCGGATGTTGCCATGACAGGTGAACTTACATTAAGAGGACGTGTGCTCCCTATAGGCGGCTTAAAGGAAAAAATCCTTGCTGCAAAGTCAGCTGGCATAAAGCTTGTGTTAGTGCCTTTTAAGAATAAGAAAGATATTGATGACCTTGAGAAAGAGATTTTAGACGGGATAAGTGTAAAATATGTACAACATGCAGAAGAAGCATTCAGGGAGGTTCTAATATAAATGAAAGTAAAAAGCATAAACCTTGAAACAGTCTGCGGCATTACAAGCAGGCTTCCAGAGAACAGCCTGCTTGAAATTGCATTTGCAGGGCGTTCAAATGTTGGCAAATCATCACTTATTAACAGCCTGGCAGAGAGGAAATCATATGCAAGGACTTCCTCACAGCCTGGCAAAACCCAGACAATCAATTTTTACAATATTAATGAAATGCTGTATTTTGTTGACTTGCCGGGATACGGGTATGCAAAAGTATCTAAAAACCTTGTTGCAAAATGGGGCAAAATGATTAATAATTATCTGGAAGGCTCAAAAACCCTTAGGCTTGTATTTTTGCTTGTGGATATACGCCATACGCCTAACAGCAATGATATACAGATGTATGACTGGTGCGTAAGTTATGGCTTTAACCCTATAATTATTGCAACAAAAGAGGATAAGGTAAAGCGCACGCAGAAAGCAAAACTTTTACAGGATATAAAAAAGACTCTTGATGTAGAAGAGGGTACACCTGTAATACCATTTTCAGCGGTGACAAAATCCGGCAGGGATGAAATATGGGAGTATATCGACATGGTCTATGGGAATTTTAAAGATGATATTTAGTTACTATTGTAACGGTATTCGGCTTTATAAGGCAGGACATGCAATGTGTTATTGCAAAGCCTGGATGCACAAGAAAGAACAGAATGGAGGATGAAAGATGACTGGCCTTATTAAAGACCTTGTTAAAGACAAAAAACACACAAAAAAGATACTTGAAAGCCTTAGCAGGATTATTAAGCAGAAGAAACTCCTGTGTTTATTTGCCATGCTTATGGCAAGCTGCTTTTTATGGCAAAAGGCCTCTGCGTTAGACAAACTTCTGTACCAGGACAGTGCCAGGGTTTTTACAGGAGGCTCTTTAAGTCTGGGAAGCTTTATAAGTGAAGAGTTTTTAGGGACTAATTATAATGGCGATTATAATGCTGCAGATGCAGGTTACCAGATTAGTTACAACTGGAACAGTGAAAATCCTGGGCCCGCATGTGCAAGTTTAGACAGTGATGGTACAGTAAAAGCCCTTGCAGCAGGAAGTGCCAAAGCTGATATTACATTTACATATAATAACATTACACAGACAGAAACAATTACAATAGAAGTGCTTGACCCAGAGCAGGTAAATTTAACATATGGCAGCAGCTATTACCTTATGGCAGCACAGATATATGATACGGGCAGGTATATGTATACATCCTCCAACGAAAACGTAGTAGTAAATGCAGACGGAAGTGTTACAGCATATGGTTTTGAAGGTGCTAAAATTTATGTTTCAGGTGATGATGGCATAAAGACAGAAGTTGCACAGGTAAATGTACCTGCTCCTGCATTTGCCAGTGAAACACAGGTAAGGGCGGCAGGTTCAGAAGCATATTCACCTGTTATAATAAATTATGTGCCATTTGAAGAAGATATTCCAGTAAAATGGGAAATTGAAAACGGATCCACAGCAGTTACAAGTGGAAGCGGGATTGCTGCTGTTGCAACAGGTGAGACAGGCCTTACAGCAACTATAACACTCCGGAATGGTGATGCTATAAAACTAGATACTAAGCTGGTGGTAACAGACCCTGTTCTTGCAGAAACAGATATTGTAATAGCAGAAGGTGTGACTAAAAATATTACAATTGATGGTTTAAATGATGCCAGCATAGTTGAATGGAATTTAAAGAAAAGCGAAAATGGAACAGCTTATTTTAAGAAGGCGGGAAAGCTTTATGCCAATAATACAGGTGAAGATATAGTTACAGTTAATGCAGATGGCAGGGATATTGTATGTTATATAACAGTGACAGACCCTTATTATGATGGTGATGGCATTATTAACTGCAAAGGTGGCACAGACCAGATAAAGATAGAAGGCCTGGACGAAGAAAAAAGTACAGTAACATTTAAAAGCAGTAAAAAAGCAGTTGCTTCTGTAGATGAAGAAGGCATTGTTGAAGCATTAAAGGCAGGCAATTCAGTTATTACTGCCAATGCAGACGGCCGTAAAATAGAGATACCAGTAGAAATAGCTTCTGTAAAAGGCTATAAGGCTTCAAAAAAGGCTATATCAATCTCTAATACAAAGACACACTACAGCCAGGCTAAAAGAATGAAGAAAGGCTATTATGACTGTAGTTCACTTATATGGAGGGTTTATTCCAGATATAATGTATTCTTTGGTGTGGAATCCGGATGGGCGCCAACGGCTGCTGATATAGCCAAATGGTGCACAGAAAACGGAAAGGCACTTTATAATAAGGCAGTGCCAAGTGACAAGCTGCTTCCAGGTGATTTAGTATTCTTCTCATATACAAAGAACGGGCGCTATAAAAATATATCACATGTAGAAATGTATACAGGGCAGGATATGGACGTATCAGCCAGCAGCAGTAACAATGCAGTAATACATTATGAATATTCACAAAATGATTCAATAGTAATGATAGCAAGACCAGTAAGCTGATAATAATGCTGTTTTGCCAATGGGCAAGTAGCGGGACTTTGGATATTATCTGGCTGCATGGACTTCTGGAACGTGCCAGGCTGCTCAATGCAGCCTGGCTTTTTAAGCAGTTTTTTTCATCCTCTTACTCTAAATAACTTGTATTGTCAGGACAATTGGAGTAAAATAGACATATAAGGAGAGGAGGAGGGATTTTTTGAAAAATGATAAGCAAAAAACTAAAAAAAAGAGACGTATTGCAGATGAAATCTTATTCCAGGTAGGTAAAAGTGTGCTGGCAGTATTCCTGGTAGTAGCAGTTATTGCTATTTTTATGGTACGCTGGCTGATTGTATCTTCCAAGGAAACAGAACTTACACTGCAGTCTAAATCCGCATCATACCAGCTCACAGGTTTTTTTGAGCAATATGAAACTGCATCAGCGCAGCTTGCAGTCAATCCAGAGATAAAGGCTTTACTTGAAGAAACAACACCAGGTAAAAATATCCTGGATGCAGAGAAAATGGATACAGTGAGGCAGAACCTTGAAAGCATTGTAGAAACAGATACAGAAACTATTATGGCTACATGGATTGCAGACCTGGACACAAGTGTGCTTACACAGTCGGATGGCTTTACATCAGGTGAAGACTGGGTTTTTACAGAACGTGTATGGTATGAACAGTGTGCAGATACTGGCAAAACTGTACTTACAGAGCCATATGTTGACCCTGCATCTGGCAAGACCATTTTAAGTGCAGTAACTCCTGTTTTTGATGGATCTGGAAATATGACAGGGGTAGCAGGAATTGATATTTCAATGGGAAATATGGATGAAGTAATGGCAGGCTATAAAGTGGGAAAAAGCGGATATGTGTTCCTGGTGTCTAATGAAGGCATGATTATTTACCATCCAGATGAAAGTGTTAAACAGAAAAGTATAACAGAAGCAGGTGTATCACAAAATGTTATAGATGCAATAGAATCAGAAGATGAACATTTTTTAAGATATAAAGCAAATGGTTCTGTTAAGTATGGGGTAGCTGAGAAAGTTGGAAACACAGGATATACCGTTATAAGTAATATGCCATTTATAGAGTATTATTCAACAGTTTTTGGCATGATAGCAGCATTAGTTATTGTATTTATTGCTGGTATATTCATGATAGTATTTAGCATAAAGAAAAGTGCACTGAATCTTTCAAAACCTATTAAAGAACTTAACAATACAGCACAGCAGCTTGCTGCCGGGGATTTAGATGTACATTTTGAAATAAATTCTGAAGATGAAATTGGTGAACTTGGAGAATCTATTAAAAAGACAGTTGAAAGGCTCAAACAGTATATCTTATACATAGATGAAACTGCAGAAGTCCTTGCAAGAATGGCTGATGGCAAGTTAAGCATTGAACTTAAAAACGATTATGCAGGGGAGTTCCAGAAAATTAAAAATGCAATGCTTAATATATCAGCATCAATGAGTGATGTAATGAGAGGTATAAGTGAAACTGCTGAACAGGTTTCAATTGGTGCAACAGAACTGTCAGATGCTTCACAAATGCTTGCAGAAGGTGCACAGACACAGGCCTCTTCAGTACAAGAACTTGCTAACAGGACTAATACAGTTTCAGGGCAGGTGCAGGAAAGCCGCAAGGATGCTGAACTTTCTGCTAAGGCAACTGTGCGTGTGACAACAATGATGGAACAGAACCAGGACAAAATGAAGATGATGATGGATGCCATGAATGAAATACGCAGCACTTCACAGAAGGTTGTTGGAATTATCCAGACTATAGAAGAGATTGCAGAACAGACGAACCTTCTTTCATTAAATGCTTCTATAGAAGCAGCACGTGCAGGTGAACTTGGAAAAGGCTTTGCTGTGGTTGCTGATGAAATTGGCAAGCTTGCACTTGAAAGTTCTAAAGCAGCAAGCATGACAAGGGAGCTCATTGGTGTTTCAATGGAAGAGATTAACAAGGGCAATGAAATTGCTAATGGTGTTATGGTTTCACTTGAAGAGTCAGTAAGCGCTGTAGGCCGTGTTAATGAGATGATTAAAAATACTGCTGGAAATGCAGTACTACAGGCAGAAAATATGGAGCAGATACGCATTGGAATTGACAGCATAGCACAAGGTGTAAATGATAACTCTGCTGTATCAGAAGAGACATATGCAACATCAGAGCAGCTTGCAACACAGACTGTGACACTTAATGAAATGGTACATAGATTTGAATTATAATTAGGTTATAACAGGAAGTCCCCCGTTTTTAACGGGGGATGGATTTTTTATAATTACTATTCACAGCCACTCCACAGGACACTCCACAGACCGCTGCAAAAACAGTGTCTGTTGTCTGAGGCTTTGTGGAGTGACAGCTTTCGCAGTCCAGT
>JAAWKM010000111.1 GCA_022797375.1 Lachnospiraceae bacterium | reverse complement strand
AGGAATGTATATATCTTTTACTGGACTGCGAAAGCTGTCACTCCACAAAGCCTCAGACAACAGACACTGTTTTTGTGGCTGTTAGCTGCTGTTTTTGCAACGGTCTGTGGATTGTCCTGTGGAGTGGCTGTGAATAGTAACTATTTAATGCCTGCTATATAAAATGCTAATTAAAATCTGGTAATCTGCTGATATAAAACGTATCTGTCCTGTTATAAATTTTATATTAATATATATGGTACTTTTTAACATTATATTTCTTTACAGCATCCAGTTATTTGTTTATAATGCTTTAAACTATATAACATATATAATACTTAATGCATAAAAATTAAGTCTTTCCACATAATAACTCTATAACCAATTATGAAAAATAACCACATGCATATATAAACTGCATAACTGCACATGCTTGTGGTTTAACAGAAATGGAGGATAATTAGATATATGAAAGCAACTGGAATTGTGAGAAGAATAGATGATTTGGGACGGGTGGTAATCCCAAAGGAAATCCGAAGGACTTTAAGAATCCGTGAGGGCGACCCGCTCGAAATATATACAGACCGCGAAGGCCAGATTGTTTTAAAGAAATATTCCATGATGGGAGATTTAGGAGAATTCGCAAAACAGTATGCCGAAGCTTTGTCACAGACTACAGGCCATATTGTAGCAATAGCCGACAGGGATATAGTAATTGCTGCATCAGGCGGGGCGAAAAAAGACTTGTTACAGAAACCCGTCAGCAAAGAACTTGAACAGGTTATTGACGACAGGCAGAGTTTAATTGCATCAGGTGGCGAAAAAAATTATAAAACTATTGCAAATGAAGAAGAGCATTTTTCTTTTGAGGCTATAAGTCCTATTATATGTGAAGGCGACGCAATTGGCGCTGTAGTCCTTCTGTCAAAAGAAGGCAAAGCACAATTTGGTGAAACTGAAAAGAAACTTACAGCAACAGCCGCAAGTTTTCTTGGAAAGCAGCTCGAACAGTAAATAAAAAATAATTTATAATTATATTGTGCCTTAACTGGATACAAGGTTCTTATTTCCAGTTAAGGCATTTTTTATAAATAAACTGCAAGCAGGCCTCTTATATTAGACATTATACCCTTAATGTCCTGGCATTGTACTAATTTTATCTGCGTATATAAATTAAATCAGTTATTCCATTATAAGCCTGCACTTTTATTAATTTAAGTTTTATTTCTTTTTCCATATTTCCAAATAGCCGGACACCAGAACCTAAAAGAGTTGGAATAACAGAAATATAGTATTCATCAATCGAATCATTATACATTAACTGCTGGACTAAATTTGCCCCACCGCAAATCCAAATGTCTTTTCCTTCTTCCAGCTTTAATTTCTTTAGCAAGACTGCAGGATTTTCATTTATAAACCGGATTTGTTCTGAAAAAGCACATTCATTATGCGTTATCACATAAGTTATAAAATCTTCATATACCCATTTTGATGGCGACAATTCAGTAACAATTTGATGGTATGTGTTCCAGCCCATAAGAATGGTATCAATACCTTTCACAAATCCAGCATAAACATCAACATTTTCCGAATCATCACCTTGCCCTGCCAGCCAGCCAACACTGCCTTTTTTATCTGCTATATAACCATCAAGACTCATTGCAATAAACAAAACAACTTTTCTCATATCAGCTAGTCTCCTAAACTTCAGATTTTCATCCATGCAGGCTAGAAATTACCTTTCTTTTTCCATAATAAAATTTGTAAGAAAAACTCCTTGCCTTTCCACTTGCTGTTCTTTAATAACCTTATATCCTCTCTTTTCAAAAAAGGGTCTTGCTGTAATAGAAGCATGGGTGACGATGTTTCCCTGGACAGCCTGTTCTAACTGGTTGCAAATAGCCGTGGCAATTCCTTTACCTTGATAATCTTTATGAACAAACAGATGGTCAAGATAACCTGTTTTATCTATATCTCCAAAACCCATAATGATTTTATTCCCAACCGCAACAAGAGAAAAATGTTCTTGTAATGACTGGTTCCACTCTTCCAAATCCACCTGTCCAGTTGCCCATACATCCACCTGCTCCTTCGTATAGTCTCCTGCATTTATAGTATGAACTGTATTATAAAAAAGTTCTGTCAATTCTTTACAATCTGACTGCCGGTAATTTCTAACCTCCACTTATCCAATTCTCCAAATTCAAGTTTTTTGTTTTCCTCATATCACATTATACCATCTTAGTTACTATTAAGCCGTAAGGCTGAATAGTAACACAAAGACTATATAATATCATCAACTTCATTTAATGTATCTTCATCACCTAAATCTACTTTCTTTAGTTTCTTCCTATAGAAAATATCATATAATACAGGAACTATAAATAATGTCATAAATGTTGCATATACAAGCCCGCCAATTGTAACAATAGCCATACCCCTGCTCATTGCAGCAGTGCTGTCCTGGCTCGCTGCCATTACTGACATTGCAAGAATGGTTGTGAGTGCTGTCATCATTATAGGACGCATACGTGTTTTTCCTGTTTCAATAAGCGCTTCCCTTTTATCCATCCCGTCAAGGCGCAATTTATTGGCATAATCTACAAACACAATACCATTATTAACTACTACACCTGAAAGGACAAGGAATCCCATAAGTGCCATTACAGATATTTCCTCACCTGTTATAAGAAGTGCAACAAGCCCGCCAGTAAATGCAAGTGGTATTGTAAGCAGTATTATAAATGGTGATAAAAGGCTTCCAAACTGTGCCACCATTACAAGATAAATAAATACAACTGCAAGCCCTATCATTGTAAGCATACTGGTTACCATTTCAATATTTGTCTCACTTTCACCAGCAATTTTTATTTCATAACCATCAGGTGTATCATATTTGTCAATTAGTTTCTCCAGGTCTCTGCTTAAAAGTGTTGTATTATAACCTTCTTTTGTTGAAGCAGTTACTGCTATATAATTAACAATATTTTCCCTTCTGATTGCTGCTATTGATGTACCTTCTTTTAATTCTGCAAATTCTTTAAGCTTATGTTTTTCTTTCTTTGTTTCGCCTTTGTCATTAGTTTTTGTAGTTTCAAACTCATAATCCATAATATTTTTGGTATTGAGTTCTTCCCTTTCATCCACTATCTTTACATCATATTTTTCCTCATCAACAGTAATACTTGTAGAATCTTTATCTGTCTTAAGTCCTGAAGCAAGTTCTGCATATACCTGTGCTACAGTAAGCCCAAGCCTCATTGCTTTTTTCTTATTTACCTGTACAACAAGCTCTTTATCTGCTTTTTCCTGGCCATTTGAAACTTCTTCAAAGCCTTCAATGCTTTCTGTCATTTTCTTGACATCTTCACTTATTTTAACAAGTTTATCCAGGTCATTTCCATAAATATCAACCTCAAGCCCGCTTCCCATCATGCTTGACATATCCATATTTGACTCTGAAACAGAATAGTCATCAAGTTTCTTATCTTCCAGTATTTTCTCTATTTTAGCAGCTATTTCTTTATTCTGGTTAGCATATTCTTCTTCAAGCAGAATCATTGCTGAATATGACTTTGTATCTGTACTTGCTGAACCCATTACAGAAGTTGCACTGCTAAGCATTGTACCTATGGTTTTTATGCCCTTTATCTCCCTTATCTCTGCTGCTATATCATCAGAAAGCTTATAGTCTTCTTCTGTTGATGTATCATCAGGCGCAGTGTATGTTATTGACATCTGTTCACTTCCCATTTCAGGGACAAATACAATACCCATTTTAAAAACCCTGTTTACTGAAAATACAAGAAGTATTATTGCAACTGCTAAAGGAACTATTTTAAACCTCATGCAGAAACGTGCCGATTTCTCATACACATTAACAGCAGCATCAAACCAGCGGTGTTTTTTAGTGCTTGCTTTTTTAAGAACAGTTGCCCCCATGCTTGGCACAACTGTAAGCGCAACTATAAGACTGGCACTTAAACTATACGCTATGGTAAGACACATATCCTGCATTATCTGTCTGGTAATACCATCGGTAAATACTATTGGAAGAAATACACATATTGTTGTAAGTGTTGATGAGAAAATAGCACCTGCTACCTGGTTTGCCCCCATTACAGCAGCGCGGGCAGCACCAATGCCTTTGCTCCTTAACCTGTAAATATTTTCAACAACTACGATTGAGTTATCTACAAGCATACCGACACCAAGTGCAAGACCTGACAGTGATATAATATTTAATGTAATATCTGTAAAGTACATAAGCACTATTGCAAACAATACACTCAAAGGTATGCTAAATGCCACTACAAACGTTGGCCTTATATCTTTCAGGAAAATAAAAAGTACAATTATTGCAAGCAGTGCACCCCATAAAAGGTTTGACAATACTGAGTCTATTATAAGCCTTATATAGTCGCCCTGGTCCATAAGGTTTGTAAACCTTAAACCTTTATTTTCTTTCTCAAGGCTTTTAAATGCATCATTACAGCCATCCGATACATCAGAAGTCCCTGCTGTACTTGACTTTGAAATACTTAAAAGCACAGCATCATTACCATTAACTTTTCCATATGAATCTGCAGAATTATCTACTATATTAATATCTGCAACATCAGAAAGTTTTACATCTCCAATATCATCAATATTGCAGAGTACAGCATTTTTCATTTCATCAATGCTGTTGTATTCGTCGCCAACTTTAATAAGGTACTGTGTTTCGTCCTCATTTATGTAGCCTGCTGGCATTGAAAAGTTTTCTGCAGTTAATATATTAGAAAGCTGTTCCATTGTGAGAAGTGCATCAAGATTTGCGCTTTCAAGTGCCTGTTTCTTGGACTCCTTAAATGATTTCTGTGCATTTTTTAACTCAGTCTCACTATTTTTAAGTGTTGCTTCTGCACTTGAAATCTGGGCATTGGCAGAACCAAACGCTGCTGCAGCAGTAATCTTTCCAGACTCCACCTCTTCATATTTCTTCTCTGCTTCTGCTATTGACTTTGTAACCTCTTTCACAATAGCCTTTGCAGCGGCAATCTCTGTTTTCAGGTTAGCAAGTGCAACATCAATCTGTGGTATCCTTGTTTCCACAATGTCATAAAGCATTGAAAGGTTTTTCTTAGTAAGATTTTTAGCTGCTTCCTCCTGTCCCTGTGCTTTCATTAAATTCTGTAATGCTTTTAACTTTCCAGGATTATCTATTGCATCCTTAACATTTTCTGGAAGCATTGCAAGCTGTGCAGACGCCTGCTCTCCTGCCACCTTCTTTGCCTGCTCATCTGCCTGCTTTAAATATTCATCAGCAGCGCTTCCAAGCTGTCCAAGGTACTGCTCCATAAGCTGGGTGACGTTTTCTACAGTAACTTCCATTTCTATGCCTGCAGCATCCAGCGCACCTTGCGCCATTGTAACAAGGATTTGCTTATATACAGCATCATAAATTGCCTTATAAGCTTCACCGTCCTCCTGCAAAGCTTCCCTTAAAGCCTTAATCATATCATTCATCTGGTTATATGATTTAACCACACCATTGTCTTTATATGCCTTTTTCTCGGTTTTTAATGCGGTCTGGCTTGCCTGGAGACTGGTCAGTTGTGAGGTATATGCAGTCTTCGTGGCAACTGCTTCATTCATAAGCTTGCTAAATTTGGCAAGCTCTGCTGACTGTTTATCCTGCTGTTCTTTCAGGCTGTCTTTCTGCTTTTCAAGTTCTTTCTTGCCCTTTTCTAGTTTTTTCTTTGCATCATCAATCTCTTTTTTAGCTTTGGCAAGGGTTTTATCTGTCTTTGCAAGTACTTCCTCATTAATGCTGTCAATCTTTTCCTGGTTAAGTACAACCTCTATAGATTTTACAACACTTCCTGATTCTGAAACACTTGCAACGCCATCCTGCCTTTGTATTTCTGGCAATACAACATCTTCTACAAATTTTGAAAGTTCAATCCTGTCCTTTCCCTCATAATCAACACTTACAATCATTGTAGCCATCATATCCATTGATATTTCCATTATCATTGGATTCCCTGCTGTATCTGGAAGTTCAAGCTGGTTTACTGCTGATGAAACCTTTACCATTGCGGCATCCATATTTGTATCATCTTCAAATTCAAGCGTGACCATACTTGCATTTTCCATTGACTGGCTTGTTACATTTTTTACACCATTTACTGTACCTGTGCCACTTTCCACCAGTTCTGTAATATCCTTCTGGACCTTTTCAGGTGACGCACCTGGATATGTGGTCACAATCATCATATACGGCAGATTCATATTCGGCAAAAAATCTGTCGTCATTCTTGTAAAACTTACCACCCCAAGTACAAGTACCATTAAAACTGCTACAAGTACTACAAATGGCTTTTTTACACTAAATTTTGGCATAAATCCTCTCCATTCCTGTGTACTAAAAATATACACTTTTGCCTTAAAATTGTCACATAAATAAATTACACATTATTCTTTTAAATGTCAAATAATATAATCTGTATATACTTAAAATAATATAATCTGTATCTAAAATTTACTGGCAGTACAAAAAAATATTTTTTATTTATTATTTATCCTTTTTATAAAAAATTAACGAATCCATTCTCTTTCCAGAAAATCCACAATATCTACTGCCCTTGGCGGACATCCTGCAAGGTTTTTCTTAAAGCACCTTGTACAACTTCCTATCCCAAGTTCCCCTTTTTTGCCTTTATAACCCTGTCCTATACATACAGAAGCCTTTTGCATATTCCTAAGCCCGTGTTTCTCTTCAAGCCTGCCAAGTGCATAAATTAACGATCCATAACATGCAGAGCAGGCATCTGCTGGCTTTGCATACTCTGCAAGTTTTGAAACCCTGTGTGTATACCGCATCTTATTTATTCCAGGTACACCCTCATTTAAAGGAATATAATGTGCACCTGCCACATCCATGCTTCCAATGCCAAGTTTAGCAGCAAGCCGTATATATTCAATATCCTGTGGGTTATACCCAATACTTTCCGCTGCAAAGCTGTCACATAGCACAGGGTCTTTAAATGCAAGTACCCTGTCCATAACAACTGGGTTGCCGCCATCCTCAAAATCCAGGTCACCACATATATTGTCCACAAGTATATAATCCTGGTGTATAACAGTATTCAGGTGTGCAATAGGTTTATGCAGCCCAAGTGTATGAAACCTTCGTTTTTCAGAATTAGGAATTAATCCTTTGCTGTTTTTTAATGCACATGTAACAGTTGTCTGGCAATGCCCTTTTAAAACTGGTATATTGATTAAATAGTCCAGTGCAAGTGCCTGTTCACATACAGCTATCTTCATGCCTGCTGCATCCAGTGTTTTTGATGTATCTTTCTGCAAATCCACAAATGGCACATTATGCTTTTTGCACACATCATAAATGCCACAAGTTTTAACTGCCCTTGAAGTGATGTCACCTACCCATGAACCCTCTAAAACTATAAGATTTAAAAAACCCTCGTCCTTAAGATAGGTTAAAACCCCATCCACAAGTTCAGGATGTGTAACAGCACCATCCTGCGCTTTCTTTGAACCAAGAATATTTGGTTTAATACCAATTCTCTTTGTCTTATCTCCAATATCTTCTGAAAGTCCAGAAGCATAAAGTATTTTAATTGCCATCTGTTTGTAATCTTTACCCTGTATCATATAAATATCATTTTTTTCCATATATCCAATACCCCATATTTATAATAAATACCAAAAGTGCCGCGTTTATTATAACAATATTTATAATATAGCACAACCAGGTAAAATATAATTATAAACAAGTTTTTTGTGCATGGAAATTATAAATATTGGTCCATTCATGTATTTGTACTGTTTTAAAAAGCATATACATATGAAAAGAACTTCCAAAATAATATGCTCCTGGCATAGGACTTTAGAAGTTCTTTAATATTCATCCTGCGGTCTCATAGTAACATAATAGTGCCCAAAATACTTGCTATTTATATATTTAAAACTTTTAAATAGTTATTTTTGTTTTTCTTCCATATACTTTTATACCATTTATTTTTTTGTATGGTCTTATATAAAGTCCTTTCAATCCTTCTAATTTATTGTTTTTTATTGTACATGAATATTTACTGCCGTTATTAATTTTTTTAATAGCAACGAGGCCAGCATTATATTCTTTATATATAACGTATCCATCAGATTTACTTCCAGCTTTCCATGATATTTTTATTATATTCTTTCCTTTTGAACATTTTGTATTGCTAACTGCTTTAGGTGCAGTACCAAGGCTTTTAAATTTATAACCATTCTGTTTAATAAACCATGCAGCACTGTTTATTGGCATATTGCTGCATGTTGCAAACTGTTCATCACCTGTGTTTTTATATCCATAAAAGATTACATTTTTACTAATACCAAAATTGTCTGTATCAATAGCAGATAATGTGCCTGGCAGGTAAATTTCTCCGATATCCAAAGGAGCATCTTTATTTGTGCTTCCATATACACATACTGTTTCTGTCCCTTCATTAAAAATTACTTTTTTTAGTGAAGTACAGCCTTCAAATACAGTATAAATTCTTTTAACGCTGCCTGGAAAATTAATTTCCTCAAGATTATGGGCAGAGGCAAAAGCTTCAGTAGAAATTGATGTTACACTTCCAGGTATGGTAAATTTTTTGTCCTTTTTTTGTGCAGGATATATGTAAAGTAAAGTTTTTTCTTTATTATACAAAACACCATCCTGTGCGGAGAAAAGTTTATTGCCTTTTTCAACAGTAAAAAATGCTACATTTCCAGCCATTCGTGTATATTTTGAAATTACGCCTGCCTTCGGGTAAATGCTGAAATCATTCATAATTCTTGTGATAGATTCTACACTTGCAGGAAGTTCATATTCAGTCATTGTACTTGGAAATATAACGATTTCTGACATATCTTTATCATAAAGAACGCCTTTATATGAAACAAAATTTTTATTGGTTTCAGGTATCTTTACTTCTGTAAATTTATTCTGGCAGAGAAATGTATTGATTTTTTGTACATTTTCATGTATGACAAGTTTATCCATACCAGCAGGAATAAAATAAAGCTGCTCATAGTTTTTTGAATAAAGAGCGCCATTATATACTGCATATTCTGTATTTTCATCTGAAATAGTAATTTCTTTAAGGCTTCTTAAATTATAGCCGCCATAATAATCTTTATCAAAGCCAGCATCATCAAATTCTATATTTTTAAGACTGGCAGGAAGATGCAATCTTTCAAGGCTGGTACAGCCATTTAAATATACCATGCTAAAAGCATTATCCTCCATATTTTCATTAAGAACCAGTTCTGTTAATCCTGTACAATTATCTAAAGCATAATACTGGATTTTTTTAACACTGCCAGGAATTATATATGTACCTTCTTTTAATGCAGGGTATTTAATAAGAGTTTCTTTGCCTTTTGTATAAAGAATCCCATTGCTGCTTTCAAGGTACGGGCTGTTTTCATCAACATTAAAGTTTGCTTTACAGCCATCAAAGGAAGTCCATGAAATATCTTTAATATTCTTTCCAATAAAAATATTTTTAAGGAATTTATTATTGCTAAAAGCATATTCTTCTATATTTTTTATTTTGTCTGATATAGTAAATGCATCTCCTTCTTTAAGGCTTGGGTAGTATACAAGTTTTGTCATATTCTTATTATACAAAACGCCATCAACAGCCTTAAAATATTTGTTGTCTTTAGAAACTTCAATACTTGTTATATCCTTATCACAAAAAACATAGCTGCTTATACTTTTTACATTTTTATCAATTATAAGCTTTCCGCTTCCCTTAAAACTGAAAAGTTCTCCATAGGCAGATATACTTATGTCTGTAATAACATTATCATTTACGGCAGATTTCAATGGTTTATTTGAAATTGCTCCTGTATGTGTTAAAATATTATTTACACAGGAATTATTATTATAACTTTGATAATTATAAGAATTATAAATGCATGTTAGCGCAAGTATATAAGATAGTGCTTTTTTGTACATTTTACAGTACCTCCTTAAACAATTGGATTATATTACATTATATATACCTTGTCTATTGGGAGTTAATATCCAGACACATCCGTTTCATAAAAATCCCCATGCCGTGAAAAGCACGGCATGGGGATTTTTATGAAACGGACGTGACTTAAAATAATATAATTTATTTATAAAATTTGCTGTCTGCGGAAAGAATATATTTTTTATGTCTGCTGGCTGTTTATTCTGATGCCAGCGTAAACTGTCCAACGAGTTCCTTTAAAGATGCTGCCTGTGCAAAAAGTTCCTCACTTGCGACTGCACCCTTCTCAGCAGTAATGCTGTTGTTCTGCACCACAACTGAAATCTGGCTGATGCCTTCAGAAACCTGCACTACTTCCTCAGACTGCCTGCCAGATACCATAGCAATATTGTCAATAGCACCAGCTACTGCCTGGATACTGTCCACAACACCTAACAGGACATCCGCTGTATTCTTGGCAATTTCTGTGCCAGTATGTACCGCTTCCGTAGAATGTTCAATAAGCTCTGAAGTATTTTTCGCTGCCTGTGCAGATTTCCCTGCCAGATTGCGGACTTCCTCTGCCACAACAGCAAATCCCTTTCCCACGCTTCCGGCCCTTGCTGCTTCCACAGCCGCATTTAACGCAAGTATATTCGTCTGGAACGCAATATCATCTATGGTCTTAAGTATCTTCTCAATTTCTTCAGAACTTGTCTGTATTCTCTTCATTGCCTGTACCAGATTCTGCATTTTCTGGTTGCACAAAAATACGTCCTCACCAGTCTGGTGTGTCTGGTTTCTCACCTCTAATGCACCATTTGCCGTATTTTGTACCTGTTCAGAAATAACGCTAATCTTTGCTGCCAGTTCCTGTACAGAACCTGCCTGCTCTGTAGTTCCCTGGCTAAGTGCCTGTGCACTTATAGAAAGCTGGCTGCTTGCGTCTGACACCTCATTTGCAGAATCGTTGACCTGGCGCATTGCACTACTAAGCGCTGTTTTCATATTACGCATTGAAAACAGGATATTCTGGAAACTGCCTACATACACATCTTCATGCTCCGTATGGACATCCATATTCTGGTTTGCCATCTCATTCAGCAAATAATCAATATCTTTAATTACAATACTAAGCCCTTCAACCAAAGATGCAGTAGACCGGGCAAGCATACCTGTTTCATCTTTATTCTTAATGCGTGGCATAGGTGTTTCTAAATCCCCCTCAACCAGCAGTTTCATACGTTTTACACATGCTTTCATAGGGTTGCCAATGTTTAATGCCAGTGCCAGTGCAATAATAACAGAAACCAGCACAGCAACTCCAATTACCACAAGATTAATTACAATAGCATCCCTTGTGGAAGCCAGATAATTTATCTGGGGAGCTGTTACTGCAATACTCCAGCCATCTGTACCAGGCACAGGTGCATAAGCAGCAAACATTTTATCTTTGCCACTGGTATAACTGCCAAATCCATTCTTTCCCTGGCGCATATTGCTATGTATTGCTGCCAGTTCATTGAGTAATGGATTTTTTTTGGCCTCCTCTTCTATATTCTGGACTGTGATTGTTTCAAGTGTGATATCAGCAATAGTTTCTCCCGTTTTATTAATCATATAAGCCCTGCTGTTTTCACCAATCTGGATAGCTGATACAATATCATTTAAAAATGTTTCTTCTGGCACAAAGTAAACTACACCTACGACAGAGGAACTATCTTCTGAGTAAAGAGGTGCTGCAACCATAATGGAGAGCTGCCCGGTAATTTTACTAACCAGCGGCTCTGATACATAGACATTCCCCTGTAGTGCCTGTTGTACATATTCCCGTCCAGAATAATCTTTCCCGTCGAATATGCTTATCCCGTCCATTCCTATAATATTTCCCCTCTGGAAACCATGCAGGGAAACACGCCCGTTAATGACAGACCGTTTTTCTTCCACAGACACTTCAGGGTCAGAAAGCTGTGGAATATGCCCTGCCTCCACAACAACATTCTTATAAGATGCCAGTTCCTGCTGGACTCTTCCTGCTGCCAGGACTGCGGTTTCACCCATCATCTGCTCAACAGTAGACATTGTGTTGTTGTAATTAAGTACAATACTGGAAGCCCCTGATGCAACCAGGCTTGCCAGAACAGTTAAAATGAGACATAAAGTAATTTTAATCCGTATGCTTTTCATTATAACATTTCCTCCTTTCTACTATTATAAAAATTACTGTTGTTCCTTGTCAAGACATTCTGTTTTTAATTCCACGTCCGTTTCATAAAAATCCCCATGCCGTGCTTTGCACGGCACAAATAGTAATGAAAAATGCTGTCTTAGAATCATTTTTCACACTATTTCCAGTTA
>JAAWKM010000110.1 GCA_022797375.1 Lachnospiraceae bacterium | reverse complement strand
TGGTTTGTCAAGTATTTTTGGCAAAAAAGTGGGGGAATTTTTATAAAACAGGATTTGAGAGTCGCAGAAAAAAGGGGCTGGAGAATCCGAGAGACTATTTATGTTGGATAGGAGGGATGCCATGTGCCTGTACCAGTGAGTGGTTCTTTTATGAATTATGAAATATCTCTACAGAGGACACCCCTGAAGAGATATTCTGCTTTATCCCCGGTGGTTTTGCGGTCTAAAGCAGGTAATAGCAATGTTGCCACAAATCCATATGTAAAAAGTAATAAGGGTAAAAATGGTGATATTAAGGGTGTGCAGAATAATTCAGGCATTGTAAATTCAAATGCTGGAAAAAAGGCAGTAACAAGGGGTAGTGAAATATTTTATAATAACCACCTTTTAAAAACCAGCAATGACAAATCATATATAATTGATGGTGCAGAGTTTAGTTCTGAAGAAGTTGATGCTGTAAGAAGTGTTCTTCAAAATGCAGTTTCCCCATTATTAGGTGGAAAACTATATTATGATTACAAAGACTACGCAGAAATGGGAATTGCAGAAAACACGGTTGCAAAATATGCCGCAGAAAACCTTACAGAAAAGCAGGCAGAAGTGGTAAACCAGTCTTTGTCTGGCTATATTGACAATTTACTTAGCAATGAAGAAGATTGGCTGGATTCTGAATGTTATATTGATGAAACGGAAGGAATAGGGGACACTGGAGAAATGAATACCTACTATGGTGTCCGCCACTATACGCCGCAGTGGATGCGGGATGAAATGAATGCTGCGCTGGCTAAATTTAATACCGGCAGAAAAGGCATTAATTCAAAAGAGGTATCAGACACTAATTCTGTGGAGGGTAAAAACGGAAGTTTCATATATTGTGCATCAAACAAAGAATTAGCTAAAAGTATCCGGAGCCTTTTTTCAGAAACAGATATTATGGATTCCGGCCAATTGGCAGATACTTTCAAACAATACAAAGGTATGTTGAAAGCAGCTTATCAGGCTGTTGGGTTTGGAAAGACAACAAATGAAAGATTAACTGATGATACAAATTCTTTTACAAAACAGATTTCTAATATGAAGGCTGTCTTTTCCGGTATCAATAGAAATGGGGTAGACAGAATATTTTAGAAGGCTTTATTGTTATTGTGTCTGGAACATATAGTTTTGAAATGTTTTGAATTACTGTTACTTCATGTTTTGGAGTAACAGTAGTTTTAAGAAACTGAATAAGTCTAAAAAATGAAAGGAAGGAAATTATATGAGAAAATTTAAAAATGTTGCACTAATGATAGCTTTAAGTATGGTGGCTGGCCAAATGGGAACAGCCGGAACTGTATCAACAGTTAATGCAGCGGATTATATTGATGAATTAGAATCTGCTGGTTCATCAATTACAAACAATAATTCGGCAGATGATGCTAAACTGGTTTCTACTACTGGTTTGTTGAAAAAAACATCAAGCTATGTACTTGGCAGCTTTTATGGTGAAGATGATATTGCAGACTGGTATAAGTTTTCAATTAACAAAACGGATGGCAGCAATGGAAGGTTTGCTATTAAAATGAGTAATATTCCTGTTGGGCACAATTATGACCTTTACTTGTATAATCAGGACATGGAAGAGATTGACCGTTCAATTAGAGCATCTAATACTAATGAAATTGTGAGAACTGATGGGGTGGATAGCCATCAGACTTATTATCTTCGTGTTGAACCTCAAAAAGTACCAGATTATGATGCCAGTTCATATCGTTTGGTTTTTGATGAATATATTGCAACTGGCACTAAAACAATTGGATGTTCACCAATTCAGTTAACTTGTTCCAATAATACATGGTCTTCTGATGCATCCGGTACCGGAACAACTATTCCAAGTAATGCTAAAATAACAAGTTTAAGTGTTGCTGCTCAAGAGGGTACAGTAAAAAATGGAACAAACCGTCAGATCAGGGTCAAAATAGGCAATGGACAGTACTATACAGGTTCTTGGTATAATGGTACTGCGGAGATTCCAGGAATAGCAGGCCAAAATGCTAGTGGAAAATATTATGTCGGCTTTACAGCAACAGAATTGCCTGTTTTGGTTAGTAATAAGCTGACATATATTGGTATTATTAACATGAAATCGTTTAAGGTAACGGTAAATTATGAATATGACAAACTGGCTTCGTATTAAGGAGAATTGATTATGAATATCGCGAATATAAGTAATGCCTATAACCAGACACTGTATGATGCAGGTGAAAGTAATAATATAAATAAAGTTTCTGCTTCTGCCAATATGGTAGTAAATTCCCAGGATGCTTATGTTCATTCTGGTGAGGAAGTATATTTTACATATACATCTAACGGTGTCATACCAGAAGATGAATCTTCCGTGCCTGGGAATGAGAAATCTTGTATACTGCCTGAACGGTATAAAAGCTGGGAATCATGTTATACATATTATCAGGGAAACCGTATTTCACAGTATGAACTGATTAAAATAGCAGTAGAAACAGGAGCCATTACTTTAGACGAATCAGAATCTACGGGCTGGAATATGATAAATGCCTATGATGCTTTATTGCATTCTAAAGCCACACCGTTATATGACTGGAGCACAACACTATATTCTGAAGACAGGATGTATGTATACCGTGTGGAAAATGGGAAAATCACAGGTGCAAGAAAAACGTGGTATTCCGATGGCACAACTCTTCAGGATACTGCTGATGCGATTGCAAGTGGTATACAGTTATCAGAATTAGACATTTATAAACTGCATGATTTAACATTGTATGACAGGGAGTTATACGATGCTGCTGTTAATATTGGCAGGGCAAAAAGAGAATATGATACATTAACAAATATGTATCAAAATGGACAGTTAACAGAAAAGCAGTTTAAGCATGATTGTTATCCATTATTGTTACTGTTGTTTGGGAAGAATGCAGATACAAATAACAAGAACCAATTTTTACAGTTATCTGGCTTTTTTGAGCGGGATAGGAATGATTTTTTGAAAAATGCGTTTGAAAACTATAATCCCTCCAACCAGTCTTTAGCAGACAGGTTGCTTATAGAGAAGGGATACCATTCATATTCAGGAATTTATTAATGCAGTTTAAATCCCAAAGTACGGGATTTAAACGCCTTCAAAGTACCCATGTCATGGAATAAACGTGAATAGTAACAAATTTTATGAAATGGACGTGGAAATTTATACAAAAATAGTTGACTTTTAAGAAATATATGATATAATTCTTAGAAAAAGAGGTCAGGTTTTCTGGTCTTATTGCTTTGGGGAAGCTCCAAGGTTGATATTTGTAGCCAGTTACACCACAATGTTCTGCGCCACCCGCACAGTGGACGGCATACTGGCATTAAGACAGTATCCTTCGGCTTGAATGCCAGTATGCCGTACTGTGCTAAAGTGTCAGAACAGAGTATATAGTTTGTTAGCAGAAAACCTGGTCTTGTTATATTAATTTTTTATAACAATAGCTTACCTGTCTGTTCCAGACAGGTTTTTTATTTGTGCAGAAGCTAAGGCAGGAGGATTAAACATGAAACTTTGGGGAGGACGTTTTACAAAGGAAACAAACCAGCTTGTGCAGGCATTTAATGCCTCTGTTTCTTTTGACCAGAAATTCTATAAGGAAGATATTGAAGGAAGCATTGCACATGTCAGGATGCTTGCAAAACAGGGAATTATAACAGAAGATGACAGGGAAGCAATTATTACAGGATTGAACGGCATACTTGAAGATATTAATTCAGGCAGGCTTAAAATAGATGATGTACATGAGGATATACACAGTTTTGTAGAGGCACACCTTACAGAAAGAATTGGTGGCGCTGGCAAAAAGCTGCATACAGGCAGAAGCCGGAATGACCAGGTGGCACTTGATATGAAGCTTTATACACGCAAAGAAATACTGGAAATGGACAGACTTCTAAAAGACCTTTTAAAAAGCCTGCTAAAGATAATAAAAGAAAATACAGGCACAATAATGCCTGGCTTTACACATCTCCAGAAGGCCCAGCCTGTTACACTTGCGCATCATATGGGGGCTTATTTTGAAATGTTTAAGCGTGACAGGTCACGCCTTAAAGATATACTTGAGAGAATGAATTACTGCCCGCTTGGTTCAGGGGCACTTGCAGGTACTACATATCCGCTTGACAGGGATTTTACAGCGGAAATCCTTGGATTTAAAGGACCAACATTAAATAGCATGGATTCCGTGTCAGACAGGGATTACCTTATAGAATTTTCTTCTGCAATGTCAATAATAATGATGCATTTAAGCCGTTTCTGTGAAGAAATAACAATCTGGAACTCCAACGAATACCAGTTTATCGAAATAGATGATGCATATTCCACAGGAAGCAGCATAATGCCACAAAAGAAAAACCCTGATATAGCAGAGCTTGTAAGAGGAAAGACCGGGCGTGTATATGGTACTCTTGTGTCTCTTTTAACCACAATGAAAGGGCTGTCACTTGCATATAATAAAGATATGCAGGAAGATAAGGAACTTGTATTTGATGCTATAGACACAACAAAGGGTTGTATATTATTGTTTAATGGCATGCTTGATACTCTTATCTTTAATAAGGACAGGATGAGGGAGAGTGCTGAGGGTGGCTTTACAAATGCTACAGATGCTGCTGATTACCTTGTAAACCACGGGGTGCCATTCCGTGATGCACATGGTATAATAGGGGAACTGGTGCTCTACTGCATTGCTAATAATAAAACATTAGGAGAGCTGTCAGTGGAAGAGTATAAAAACATAAGCCCTGTATTTGAAGAAGATATATATGATGCTATAAGTATGGAAACATGTATAGGAAAGAGGAATACCACAGGTGCACCTGGACAGGAAGCAATGGGGGAAGTGATAAAGGCTTATGAAGAGTATTTAGAAAAATAACTACTATTCATCCTTACGGCTTATATGGAAATTTTGTATTGCATCTTTGCAATTTATATGCTAGAATGTTTTCTGTTACAACATGTTACAGATAGTTAGTTAGTGTTTTTATAATTTTAATTATATACTGTTATATTAAAGGCTATGAACATGAAGGCATTTATGTCTGGCGGGCATACAGTATATCTTTTTAGAGAGAGGGTGTCACCGGCTGTAAGCATCCTTATGGATATGTATACCTGGTTTTTCACATGGGAGCTCCGTTCCTGAAGGTAATACAGGGTATAATAATTATAGTCCCTGTTTTTATTGTGTAAGGAGTGGCGTTTTGCAGGCGTTATATGCATAATAAGAGTTTATGGAGTCCAGCCCTGTTTAGCAGGAATTGTATATTGTATCTGGCATTCCATAAGAAACAGGGTGGTACCGCGTAATTTACGTCCCTGCCGTTTTTATACGGCAGGGGCTTTTTTAATTATAATAAGGTTATTAATGCTTTGTTTATAAAAAGCATACAAAATGAAGAAAGACGGGGTATAAATATGAAAGACAAATTAAAGAAAATCATGGACACCGCCATTGAACAGATTGATGCAACTGAGCAGCTTGATAAGCTTAATGATATTAAAGTTGTATTCCTGGGGAAGAAGGGTGAACTTACATCCCTGCTTAAATCCATGAAAGACCTTGCACCAGAAGACAGGCCAAAAGCAGGGCAGATGGTAAATGAGGCAAGGGCAAAAATTGAAGGGAAACTTGAAGCAAAGAAAAAGGAGTTCGAGAAAGCACTCCTTGAAGAGAAACTTGCAAGTGAAAAAATTGATGTTACCCTTCCTGGCACAAAACTTCCAGAGGGCCACCGCCATCCAGGCAATATAACACTTGAAGAAGTTGAAAATATATTTATTGGAATGGGATATAAAGTAGTTGAAGGACCAGAAATTGAAAAAGATTACTATAACTTTGAGGCATTAAATATACCAGCAGACCATCCAGCAAAGGATGAACAGGACACGTTTTATATTACACAGGATATACTTCTGCGCACACAGACTTCTTCTGTACAGGTACATGAAATGGAAAAAGGAGAACTCCCAATAAGAATGATAGCACCTGGCAGGGTTTTCCGTTCTGATGAAATGGATGCAACACATTCACCAACATTCCACCAGATAGAAGGGCTTGTAGTAGATAAGGGAATTACATTTGCAGACCTTAAAGGCACACTACAGGAATTTGCCAAGAGGCTTTTTGGTGAAGAAACAAAAATTAAATTCAGGCCACACCATTTCCAGTTTACTGAGCCTAGTGCAGAAGTAGATGTTTCATGTTTTAAATGTGGTGGAAAAGGCTGCCGTTTTTGCAAAGGTTCTGGCTGGGTTGAAATACTTGGCTGTGGCATGGTACACCCACATGTGCTTGAAATGAGCGGAATAAACCCGGAAGAATATTCAGGGTTTGCTTTTGGCGTAGGGCTTGAGCGTATAGCATTATTCAAGTATGAAATTGATGATATGAGGCTTTTGTATGAAAATGATACACGTTTTCTTAAACAATTTTAAGACCTGTATAGAAAATATTGCTGCTATTCACGGCATTGACGTTTCATAGTAACAGAATATTTTAATTTGGCAGTCATATAACAAGGATATTTAATGTTTTCTTTATTTTAAAGGAAGCATCTAAAATGAAGAAAGATGAGGTATAAAAATGGATACATCGTTATCATGGATAAAAGCATATGTGCCAGACCTTTCATGCAGTGCACAGGAGTATACTGATGCAATGACTTTGTCTGGTACGAAGGTTGAAGGGTATAAGGAATTTGACAAAAACCTTGATAAAATAATAGTTGGTAAAATCAATAAAATAGAAAGGCATCCTGATGCAGATAAGCTTGTTGTATGCCAGGTACAGATTGATGAAGAGGGGACAGAAGTACAGATTGTAACAGGTGCGCCAAATGTAAAAGAGGGGCAGAAAGTGCCTGTAGTCCTTGAAGGCGGCCATGTTGCAAGTTCACATAAAGATGGTGAATCAGAAGATGGTTTTAAGATTAAGAAGGGCAAACTGCGCGGGGTATGGTCATATGGAATGATGTGCTCTATTGAGGAACTTGGCTCTAATTCCAATATGTACCCTGATGCAGACCCTGACGGAATCTATATTTTAAGTGACAACCCAGAGTATGCCAGCGCAGCTGTTGGCTCCGATGCTGTAGAGATTCTCGGGCTGCATGATGTTGTATTTGAATATGAAATTACCTCAAACCGTGTAGACTGTTTTGGTGTATTAGGCATTGCACGTGAAGCGGCAGCGACATTTGGAAAGAAATTTGTACCACCTGTAGTTACTAAAACAGGCAATAACGAAGATGTTAATGATTATATAAAAGTAGAAGTGGAAAATCCAGAATTGTGTCCAAGATATACAGCCAGGGTAGTTAAGAATATAAAACTTGCACCTTCGCCAGAATGGATGCAGAGACGCCTTGCATCTGTTGGAATCAGGCCTATTAATAATATAGTTGATATTACAAACTATGTTATGGAAGAGTATGCACAGCCGATGCATGCATATGACCTTGATACTATTGAGGACAGGAAGATTATTGTAAGGAAAGCTGCAGCAGGGGAAAAATTTACAACACTTGACGGGCAGGAGAGAGAGCTTGACGATACAATGCTTATGATTTGTGATGGCAAAAAGCCAATAGGGATTGCGGGCATTATGGGCGGTGAAAACTCCATGATTACAGATAATGTTACAACAATGCTTTTTGAAGCTGCAACATTCAATGGTACAAATATACGTCTTTCAGGCAAAAAACTGGGAATGCGCACTGATGCACAAGCTAAATTTGAAAAAGGGCTTGACCCAAATAATGCAATGGAAGCAATGGACCGTGCCTGCCAGCTTGTAGAAGAACTTGGTGCTGGTGAAGTTGTTGGAGGTGCTGTTGATGTTTACCCTGTTAAAAAAGAGCCTGTAGTAATCCCATATGATGCTGGCAAAATCAATGCACTTCTTGGAACAGATATATCTGAAGAAGAAATGCTTAAGTATTTTGAAACAATAGATTTAATAACTGACAAGGAAAACAGAACTGTAACAGTGCCAACCTGGAGGCAGGATTTAGAGCGTATGGCAGACCTTGCAGAAGAAGTTGCACGTTTCTATGGTTATGATAAAATACCTGTGACACTTCCAAAAAGTTCAGCAACAACAGGAGGACTTACAGATAAGCTGGAAATGGAAAAGGCAGCAAGGACAGTTGCAGAAGCATATGGTTTCTGTGAGGGGATGACATATTCATTTGAAAGCCCTAAAGTTTATGACAAACTCTGCCTTGATGAAGATGACATGCTAAGGAAAAGCATACGCATAAGCAACCCGCTCGGGGAAGATTACAGCGTAATGCGCACATCAGCACTTGGCGGGATGCTTTACTCACTTGCCAATAACTATAACAGAAGGAATAAAAATGTACGTCTTTACGAAATTGCCAATGTATATATTCCAAAAGAACTTCCATTAACAGAACTTCCAGATGAGCGTACAATGCTTGCATTTGGAATGTATGGTGAAGGGGATTTCTTTACAATGAAAGGTGTTGTTGAAGCTGTCCTTAAGAAGCTTGGGCTTGATGGCATGACAGAATATAAACCAGGTGCAGGCAGGAATTACTTCCATCCTGGCAGGCAGGCAGAAATAATTTATAATGGAGAAGAAATTGCATATATTGGTGAAATCCATCCAGTAGTACAGAAAAACTTTGAGATTGGTGAAAGGGTTTATATAGCAGTGATTGATTTAAAGACTGTGCTGGAAATGCCTTCCCAGGTTGTAAAATATAAAGGTGTTCCTAAATTCCCAGCAATTACGCGTGATATAAGCCTTAGTATGAAAAAGGATGTAACAGCAGGGGAAATTGAAGAGATTATCAGGAAAAAGGGTGGCAAAATTCTTGAATCTTATGAGCTTTTTGACATATATGAGGGTTCACAGCTTCTTAAAGGCTATAAATCACTTGCATATAAGATTGTATTCAGGGCACAGGACAGGACACTTACTGATGAAGAAGCAGGAGAAACAATGGATAAGATAATTTCTTCGCTTGCTGAAAAAGAAGTCGTACTCCGTCAGTAAATTTTACTTTACGAAAAATAAACAATGGTATATAATAAACAACAGGCAGTGCTGGCAAAAACCAGTGCTGTCAGTTTTTGTAGTACAAGATGGGAGGCACAGGGGATTATTGTGAAGAAAAAACATAAAAAAATAATCAGGTTCTTTTCATGGATTTTATTTATTGTATACTTAATTGTCATGGTTTATTTTTTATTTTTCAGTGAGCAGTTCGGGCGTGTCCCAAGAGACACATACCGCTATAATCTAGAACCATTTACAGAAATTAAAAGATATATAAAATACAACAAGGAGATAGGCGGTTTTAATGTTATAATTAACCTTTTTGGAAATGTTGCCTGCTTTATGCCATTTGGTTTTGTACTGCCAATTTTATCTAATAGACAAAGGAATGTTTTTAAAGTTACATTTTTAAGTTTTCTTTGTTCAGTTACAATTGAACTTATACAGCTTGTTTCAAAACTTGGTTCATGTGATGTAGATGATGTTATATTAAATACACTCGGGGGTTTACTTGGTTATATAATGTTTTGCATATGTATAGGAATTATACATATATTTACAGGTAAAAAGAAACATTAGCAGGCCTGCTTTGTATCTGTGTGCTGTATTGCACAGTTACTTATGCACGAAAAAGGCAGTGCGGAAATGAGGATTAAATTGAAGAAAAAAGGACATAAGAAAGAGAGCGGGGAACTCCGTTTAACAGATAAAAGACATCCCGTATCAGGCATAGCCTCCTCTGTACTTGCCGCCATATCATTTATTTCATTTGCAGCAGCATGTATTATATCAGGCAGGGATGGTGGCAATGCAGGGCTTGGCATTGGGCTTATAGGAATTTTATGTTTTATTGTAAGCATTACAGGATTTATAATGGCATGGATAAGCCTGCACCAGGAAAACATAAGACCATTGTTTCCAACAATAGGTTCATTATTAAATGGCATTCTGGTAATAATTTATATGATATTATATATATTAGGAGTGTAAAAAGACACAGGAATATTTTCTATAAATGATAAATAAGCAGTGCACAGGAACGGGGGTCTGGAATGGCAATAAATTTTTCAAAAGAAGATAAGGAAAAAATGGAACATGATAAATCAGAAATATATACAAAACGTACAGATGAGTCATATGCAGAATATGTCAAAAACCTTAAAGGCAGGAAGAAGGGAAGGTATTTTGCAGATTATTATTTAAAATTTGTTATCGCAGCAGTTATTGTTATTGCAGGCCTTATATATTTTGTGCGTGATGCAGTTGCAACAAAACCTTCTACTGTTTTATCAATTGCAATTGAAGGTGATGCAATTGAAGATATAAACCTTATCCAGTTTGCAGAAATAATAGAGGATGAACTGAACCTTGATACAGAGCATGAAAGAGTAAATGTATTCAGTGTTACAAGTGACAAGCAGTTACAGACGTTCCTGTATACAGGCCAGACAGATGTCGTAATATCAACAGAAGAAAAGTTCCAGAAATGGGCAGAGGCAGGATATTTCTTTGAACCTGGAAGTACGGAAGAGCTGTCATTTTATAATAATTTCCCAGAAGACCAGAAATATTATTCGCATTATATAAGCAGTGAAGACTTGCGCAATAGTGCGAAGATTGAAGGTGCAGAGCCAAGTGACAAAACATTGTATAATTATGGTATATACCTTACAGGAACAGATAAATATGCCAAAGAACTTGGAGGGCTTGTGCCAAAACCAGTTGCCGGGGTCTCTGCATCATCTAAGAATATAGATTATGCGGTCTCATTTCTAAAATATATGACAAAAGAATAAAAAATATATAAAAATATTATAAGGTATCATCCCATAAATTAATAGTAAATACTTATATCTAGAAATTTTATAATCTTATTTATATAATATTTTGAGATTACTCTTATAAAGAAACAACAAAAACATTAAGGGAAGGTGTTTATATGAATAAACAACCATTATTTATAATTACAGGTGCTTCATGTGTTGGAAAATCTTCTGCATGTGATATTCTTTTCCAGCACGAAAAGGATTATATTGTTATGGAAAGTGACTTGCTTTGGAATGATGTTTACAATACCCCTGATGATAATTATTGTGAATACCGCCGTCTCTGGATGCGTGTTGCAGCAAATATCTCACAGGCAGGCAAGCCTGTTGTATTATGTGGATGTGCAATCCCAGAACAATTTGAAATACATGCAGAACGTGATTATTTTATAAAAATACATTACCTTGCAATTGTATGCAATGACTCACAGATGGAACAGCGTCTCCGTAATGGGAGGCAGATTACAGATGAAAACTGGATTAAAAGTTCAAAAGATTTTAACACATGGCTTATTAATAATGCCAAGAATACTAATCCATGTATTACTTTAATTGATAACTCCAGTATTACACCTGAAGAAACAGCAAAAGCAATTGATGACTGGATAAAAGCAGTTCAATCAGTATAGCAGGTGTTTGGCGGGTCAAAAGCAGATAGCAAATTACGTGCAAGCACGCATTGCTATCTGCTTTTGACCCTGGCATCATGGTATTATTTTAATATAATATTGTATAAATTTCCAGTTATTGTGTAAAGAAACTGAATAAAGCCTGTTATTGCTGTGTATAATAATCTTATTATTTTGAATATATGTATTATAACAGGGGGTTAAGTATGAAAAATAATGACACAATACAATTATTAAAAGAATGTGATTCTGGAACTAAGATGGCTGTTGATTCAATTAATGAAATTCTTGATAAAGTTAAGGCAACAGAACTAAGAGACGTTTTGAATGACAGCAGGATACATCATGAAAAACTTGGCAATGAACTCCATTCACTTTTACTGGAACATAATAGTGAAGAAAAAGAGCCTGCGCCTATTGCAAAAGGCATGTCATGGCTAAAGACGAATTTTAAAATGGCAATGGATGAAAGTGATGCTACTATAGCAAGTCTTATTACAGATGGCTGTAATATGGGGGTAAAATCACTTCATATGTATATGAACCAGTATCCTGATGCAGATAATGCCTCAAAGGATATATGTGCCCGCCTTATTTCAATGGAGGATAAGCTCTGTAAGGATATGCAGCCATATCTTTAGGTAAAACCGTTTCTTTCATTTTATATAACATGGCAGTTATTATTTTGTGTTTTGTTTATTTAATTATGAGTTACTATTCACAGTCACTCCACAGGACAATCCACAGACCGCTGCAAAAACAGCAGCTAACAGCCACAAAAACAGTGTCTGTTGTCTGAGGCTTTGTGGAGTGACAGCTTTCGC
>JAAWKM010000109.1 GCA_022797375.1 Lachnospiraceae bacterium | reverse complement strand
AAGCTCGATTGTTTTCTGAATTGTTCCAGCCTGCATGATGACAATTTTATCACACAAATTCTCACAGATTTCCAATATGTGAGATGAAAATAGAACAGATTTTCCGTGGGCTGCCCTGGATTGAATCAATTCCTTTAAGACCTGAACAGCTTCTACATCCAGTGTAATATAACCTCGTTGGATGAGCATAAAAATACATGTGGCAGTAAACATTTTTGTTATGCTTGCAGCTACTATTGGACTATCTATAGTTTTTCCCCGTAAGTCTTTGAAAATATAGTTTCTCCTGTTCTGTTTTTAATTAGCACAACACTTTCATAAATCTTTTTTGACTGAATATATTTATCGAATAAATTATCATAACTTTTGGCTTTCATAATATCTGTTTTTCTCTGCCTTTTTGTAATATTTTCAGTTTTTATTTCCTTTCATCTGCCTCGTATTCCCCACCATAATAGCGCAGAAACCATGTACCTTTATTTCGTGCATAAACGGTTGTCACTGCCCCACGTCCTTCATAACTAACATAATCTTCCACTTCATCATAATTCAACAGGAAGATATATAGTCTTAAGTATTTTTTGCAGGGCTGGCTATACCACTTGTTCTTAACAATTATTGTATGGTCTGTAATCCAATAAATACTTGCTAATACAAAGACAACTATCTTATGAGTGTATTTTGCTCTGCAAGGCTTACTATTTTATTCCCATCCACCATAGCATGGTTTTTTACCAAACCAAAACAAAGCTGAGCTGCCTTCGCCTGAATACCAGGATATAATTCTTCCCCATCAAAAGACTGAAATGGATTATTTAAAGCAGAATCCAATAATTTTTCATCCCGGATCCCATGACTGCCACCAGTTGCTTCTATTAACTGTGCATGCAATTTAAACACTTGTTCTTTGTTTAGCTTTATCATTTTGCAAGGACCTCATAAGCCTCCATGTTTTGCTTTATCAGCCGTTCAGAAACAGCCAGCACGTCTTCCATATTCGCTGCCTGTTCTTTTTCTGCTTTGCTAAAATCAATGACAAGATATCTTGGAGCATTATTTTTAAGAATGACAGCCGTACCATACTTATCTACCATTCTCGTCACTTTTGAAAAATTTTGGTTTGCTTCCGTTATAGAAATCATTGTATTAGTATCAATTGTCATGTTCAATGCACCTCTCTTTTTCTTTATAGTATATACAAATAATAGCTATATTACAACCTATTTTATAGAAATAAACATTTTCCCTTGTAAGCAGTTCATAAGGGCAAAAACAAGGGAAAGAAAAACCCTGTTATCTTTTCCTGCCTGTAGTGAAACGGAAAGCACTTTATCATCTATATTATGTAAATTACGGATATATTTCATATCCACCTTGTATAAGTTAAAATCTGTTTGCATATTTCTCCTCGTAAAAAATGTAAAAGAACCAAGGCGGGCAGGATATGGCAATATACGCCATAAACTTGAATATATTATAATCATTTGGCTGTGTACTGTGGTTTGTGGAGGTGAAGATTTTGCCAGTATGGAGGAATTTGGCAAAAGCCACAAGGAATTCCTTGCGAAATTTCTGGAACTTCCAAATGAAATACCTGACAGCGATACCTTTAGGCGTGTATTTGAAAAAATAAATGCATCTGGACTTTCATCATGCCTGGTAAACTGGATACCAGCAGAACGTGGTAAGCGTTCCGTTGTGGCAATTGATGGCAAAACAATGCGTGGAAGCGCAAATAAACAGCATAAAGCATACCATGTTGCCAGTGCATTTGTTGCCGGAACCCAGATAACATTGGGTGAAATTAATGTGGAAGAAAAAACAAATGAAAAAGGACATGGAAGGATCGAAAAGCGGGAATACAGGCTGCTTACTGATATTTCATGGCCTGAACAGGGAAAGGAATGGTGTGGTTTAAAGGCACTGGGGATGGTAAATCCAGCCATAACAGAAAACGGTGGAAGCCATGAATATACGAGGTATTTTATTACTTCCCTGACAGACATCAATGAAGTTGTTTACTGGCAGAAGAAATTGTCATAAGATTATCCAATATCTTTTTGTCATACATTTTCCACCGTTATCATTAGTGGTTTCAACAACATTTTCAAGGACGCCACCACATTTTTCTATTACCTTTGCTGAAGCATAATTTTTTTCATTACAAGTAACCAGAACCTTTTCAAAATGGAAATCAAATATTCCTCACAGGGTGTTACAAATCTAAGATTTTCCATTTTTTCCTCCGCATTTATTTTTTCTTTTTGTAATTCTCTAAAAAGTCTTTAATATTTATTATATTATAATTAATCACTGCATCATAAACATCCAGACTTGTATATTTCTCAAATGAATAAAGATTTCTTCTGATGAGTTCTTGTTTCACATTGATAATAATCTGCCAATAAACCACATTTATATAAAATCTGCTTGCTCTTTTCTTGACATAGTTCTGTTTCTCCTGCCCGTCATCACAAAAAACTGTGATTTGCCGTTCTACATTGAAAAGATTATACCACACCTGCCCGCTAAAGACAATGAGCATTCCACTCCGTTCCTTGACCGTCTGGATTTTTGCACATCTACATGGATTGTCCCTTTTTTATTGAAAGCCTGTGAGGCCGCCAGCAACCCATGCAAATACCGCTGTAATTAGCGGAATAATGAAAAGCAGTTTGTCTGATATTGTTCTCTTGAATTTCAAATTGTATATTAAGAAAAATGGCCACCTGGAAATATTTCTATAACTCCTTTTATCCATTTGCAAGATAATAACGGTATTCCATCAGACGTTTTTTAAATTCAGTAAATTTTCTTGTACTTAACATAACCATATCACCATTGTTCATTTTAATATCAGTTTTACAAAAACTGTCTACACATCTTAAATTTATTAAAAACGACCTGTGCACCCTGTAAAATCCCTCATCTGCTAAAGCCCTTTCCATTTCAGAAATTGCAGTATCACATGTAACAGCATCTTGTCCTATATGCACAATTACATTTCTTTTAATAGTTTCAATATAAACAATATTTTTTATTTTAACAGTGATTTCCTTTGCTCTTATAACTTTAAGCACTATTGTTCTTCCACTATTAAGTTTCCTTCCTGCACTCTTCAAAGCCTCTGGAAGTTCAGACAACATAGAAGGCTTATCTATATATCTGAATGCTTCAAAAATAAAACCTCTTCTTGCAAGTTCATCATGTGTGGTAAGAATTATAACAATTGTATCTGGAAACCTGGTCTTATACCTTTCTATAGCCTCAAAACCATCCATAACAGGCATTTCAATATCCATTAAAACAATATCAAACTCTTCATTTGCATCAAGAAAATTTTTGCCTGATAAATAACATAAAATATCCGCCTTCTTATCCCCATAGTAAGCAGATAAAAATTTTTCTATCTTTTTAAGCCATAATTTCTCATCATCAACTACTGCAATTTTCATAAACCACCCTCCTTCCAAACAGCAATATTTCTGCATTAACACTAAGTTTTAATTCTAAGCCCAATATATTTTAAATTCATGGATAAAACATAAGAAAAGAAAATAAACATACATTAAGATTGAATATATTTTATCAAATATCTAATAAAATGAAAAGAAAGTTTACAAAATCATGTAAACTTTCCTCACATAGTGCGTACTACCTTTTCCTAAGAAAAAGAAATACAATTTGCTTACTTTTAATTACTATACCTATAAAGAAATAAATTATAAAACATCACTACAAAACTAAAAAATATACCAAAAAACCTTTACTAGCTAAATCTAATCTGTTTTTAAAATTGATACAATTTATATGTATCAACTATTTCCATAAGAGCTCCACTACATATTCAAAAAAAGATAATGAATATGGCATCATTCCTAATCACCTCCCCCTTACGAATGACACCATTATAATTACCATATATTTACTTTTCAATAGTACTTGCATAAATGTATATTTATAATACATGAATGTCTAAAATTAATTTTATTTTTTAGTTTATATATTCATTTTATCCTTATTTACTAATGCAATTAAAACCATAAATAATCCATTTTCTGTTTTTATTTCAATACTTCCATTGTACAATTCCACACTCTTTTTAACATTAGCTAAACCATAACCATGACTTTTAGTATTCTTCTTTGTCATAATTTTATTGTTATAAATATTTAATTTCCCACAATATGGGTTTACCACATTACAATATATCATTAAATCATCATATCTGAATGTCATTTCTATCCATTTTTCTCCGTCTTCATTATTTTCCACTGCTTCTAAAGCATTGTCTAATAAATTAGAAATAATTGTGCACAAATCAAACATAACTATATTGCAAACTATAGGCATCTTTCCAGATACATTAAATTTAATACCACTTTTACTAATTTTTTGATAATAATAATTAATTATGGCATCTACAAAACTATTACACACAGAAATATATTTATTATAATCATTAAACCTTTCATATATATTATCTAAATAATTTTCTACATCCTCATAACGCTTTTCTTTACATAAAATTTGTAATGAATTCAGATGATTTCTATAATCATGCCTAAACTTCTTTGTTTCTTCTTCTCTATACTCAAGATATTCATAATTTTCCTTTTGTACAATAAGGTATTTTTGATTTAAATAATGCTGGAATTTCAATTCTTCATTCGCTATTGTAACTAATAATATTAATCCATATTGTAAAAGTATACTAACGGAAACTATTACAGAAACAACTAATGCTCTTTTGTCCATATCTTCTGTTATAATAAATACACATGTTAATATAAGAAAATCTGCAAATCCAACGAACAAATAAATAATATAGAATGCTGTTGTAATTTTATGTACAAATTGGACTTTTTCTTGTATAAATCTGCTAATAACAACTAAAAATACCATTACTATAATATATGTTAATGCTTTCACTAAAATTATATTTACAATACTAAAATAACCTAATACACTTGTAATAGCATTATATACCATTGCATCTATAATATTAATAAATATCATAGCCCAGATATCTTTAAGTAATAATTCTTTATAAGTAAATTCATTGTACAATATTCTTATTTCCAACATTAAAAACGAAAAATACAATAATAAATAAACAGGATTTCTCGTTTTTAATCCCCACAAGAATGAAAACAAAACCAATATTATAAAACCCAGCAACAAATTTTTTCTTGTTAAGTCTGCCCTCATTCCGAAAAATGTAATAAAAACAATAACTATTTGTACTATTTCTAAACCATGATCAATAAAGTAATATAAAAAATTCCCTAAAAAATCCATAATACAACCATCTTTTCTCTTGTAATTCCTAACAGCTCCATAGATATTATGCTACATTATATTTCTTATTTCAAAATTATAATCCCTTTTTATGTTTGTGTCACTACAATTTTAAAATCATTCCACATGTAGTTTACAAATATAGCATTTCTAAAATATCCCTGTAATTATTATTTTACATAAACAGAACTTTAATATTATACCACGTTAAACCTGTCATTTTGTGCGTTCTGCAATTTCTAAAACGCATACTTCCCATAATACTTAAGAAAGCCCCGTTACAGTATATAAAACCTGTATTGGGACTTCCTCTTAGTATTAAATTTAGATATACTTATTTAAAAATCCAGCTTAAATTAAGAGTATTATTTATATAAAGGACCATACGCAGCGCATGCGCGGTAATCCTGGCCTTCTCTGTCCATACCAAATGAATTCCAGGCTGCTGGGCGGAATATATCTTCCTCTGGCACATTATGCATGCATACTGGAATTCTTAATATTGATGCAAGTGTTATAAGGTCTGCACCAATATGCCCATAACTTATTGCACCGTGGTTTGCTCCCCAGTTATTCATAACATCATATGCCGTTTTAAATGCACCTTGTCCTGTCACACGTGGCGCAAACCACGTACAAGGCCATGTATAATCAGTACGTTTCCATATTATATCTGATACTTCATCTGGCAGGTTTAATGTATAACCTTCACATATCTGCAATACTGGTCCAAGACCTTTAACAAGGTTAAGCCTGGTCATTGTAACAGGCATTTCCGCCCTTGTGAGATATCTTGAAGAAAACCCTCCTCCACGGAAATATCCATTATCAGCTTCACACCACTCAGTTGCCTCAAGGCATGCTTTCTGGTCTTGTTCTGTCATATCCCAGAAACATTTCATAATCCCATTGCCATTTTCATCCTTTACTTCACCACATGCATCCATACAGGCAGCCCCTGAATTTATTAAATGGAGAAAACCACCAGATTCTTTTGCAATACCTTCAAGTTCATACCCTGTTGCATTTTTTACAGCTTCAGGGCTCCAGTATGTACGCACATCAGCAAATATCTGTGCCTTTCCTGTAAGAAGCTTCATAAACAACATACCAATACCATTTAATGTATCATTTTCTGTCGCAAGTATATAAGGTTCTCTTGCGCCGTTCCAGTCAAATGATGAATTAAGGACTGCCTCTGCAAAATCACCATTTGGATAAAAGTCTGTCCACTGCCTCTGCCCCTGGAAACCTGCTGCAATTGCATTATGCCCGGCAGCTTCCTCCTCACATCCTTCTGGAAGGTCTGGGTTGCCATTCATGAGGTCTTTAATAATACATGCCATCTTAACTACAAAATCCCAGTCTCTTTCTTTCTGTTCATCACTTCTCTTAACAAATCCAGGGTTCTTGTCAAATCCCTCTTTACAATGTGATTTTGTCCATGAAACAGCTTTTTCAACTTCTTTTTTGTTGTATATGCCTTCTGACATACGCCGGATAATTTCTACTTCATCAACTGATTCAACCCTCATTCCTAAATATTCTTCAATAAATCCTGGGTCTATTATTGAACCTGCAATGCCCATTGTAACTGAACCAATCTGAAGGTATGATTTTCCTCTCATTGTTGCAGCAGCTACCGCAGCACGCCCAAAACGGAGCAGCTTTACTTTCACATCTTCTGGAATTTCCGCTGCTTCTGCTTCCTGCACATCCTTTCCATAAATTCCAAATGCAGGCAGCCCTTTCTGTGCATGTGCAGCAAGAACTGCAGCAAGGTATACAGCACCTGGCCTTTCTGTGCCATTAAATCCCCAGACGCCTTTTATTGTGTTTTTGTCCATATCCATTGTTTCTGAACCATAGCACCAGCATGGTGTAACAGTAAGGGTTATGTCAACCCCCTCTTTTTGAAACTTATCTGCACATGCTGCCGCCTCTGCAACACGCCCTATTGTTGTATCTGCAATAACAACTTTAACAGCTTCACCATTAGAATACCTTAAATTTTCTTCAAAAAGCTTTGCTGCACTCCTTGCCATTCCCATAGTCTGTTTCTCAAGTGATTCGCGTACCTTTAATGGCCCGCGCCTTCCATCAATAGTTGGACGTATGCCAATAACTGGATAACTTCCAACAAGCCTGTTTTTTGCCATAAATTCTGTTCCTCCATTCTGGGCGGATAACCGCAACCTGAAACTGCCTGCAAAGCATACAAAACACCTGCCTTATAGTATTATGTTATATCCTGCAGTGCATAAATTATAAAGTTAAAAACTAATTACTTGCATTTAGAAAGGTTTTTTAATAATAGAATTTTTCTTGTATATTATAAAATGGCTCTATATTACAAATCTCTGGTTTTCAGTTGTCCTGACTGTTACTTCCCCTGTGCCAGCTGTGAAATACACAGTACGCCCTGTACCACCACCTGTCATTTCTGCAGTTATGGGCACTCCAAGTTTTAAAAGGTATTTCTTCGTCTCTATTACATTTAATGCACCTATATCTGCTGCCCTGTCAGATATATCAAATCCAAACATCCTTGCCCCGCCAATAATTTTAGCCTTAATCCTGCCAATTCCTGCCCCACGCCTGCATAAAAGACGGTAAAGCTGTATAATCCCAGTGTCAACATACTTATATGAATTTGCCAGGTCTGGATATATGCCCTGTCTGGGTAACATCGCATGCAACATGCCCCCTGCCTGTACAGTTTCATCATACATGCACACCCCTATACATGAACCAAGGGCATATGTAACAAGCTCATCACTCCCACTTCCAACTTTCATATCTGCAATACCTACAATAATCTGCCCCATTATATACAAACCTCCAATACCATGTAAAACATAAATATTCCATATATTATTTTACTACATTTATTACAAAAATGCACCATGTTTAAACTTATTTTTATTGCAAAATATATTAAAATGTAATAGAATGGAGAAGTGAAGATTGTAATATTTGCTAGTAAGTAATTTTAAATATTTTACAGGCAAATGTTAATCAAAATATCAATAAATTATTTTAAGAAAGGACGGTTTATAAAATGAATAATCTGCCAAAAATGAAAATTGGTATCGTCGCAGTAAGCAGGGACTGCTTCCCTGAAACACTCTCAGTCACAAGGAGACAGAATCTTGTTAAAGCTTACACAGATAAGTATGGTGCTGAGGATATTTACGAATGTCCTGTATGCATAGTTGAAAGCGAAATACATATGGTACAAGCCCTTGAAGATATCAAGAAAGCTGGCTGTAATGCACTTTGTGTATATTTAGGCAACTTTGGCCCGGAAATCTCTGAGACACTTCTGGCTAAACACTTTGAAGGCCCTAAGATGTTTATCGCAGCAGCAGAAGAAACTTCTAAAGATGGCGGTCTTATCCAGGGACGTGGTGATGCTTACTGTGGAATGCTGAATGCAAGTTATAACTTAAAGCTCCGCAATGTACAGGCTTATATCCCTGAATATCCTGTAGGCACAGCTGAAGAATGTGCTGACATGATTCATGAATTTGTTCCTGTTGCACGTGCTGTATATGGTTTAACACACCTTAAGATTATAAGCTTTGGCCCACGCCCTCTTAACTTCCTTGCATGTAATGCACCAATCAAGCAGCTTTATAATATTGGTGTTGAAATTGAAGAAAACTCAGAGCTTGATTTATTTGAGGCATTTAATAAACATGCTGGCGATGACCGTATTCCTGGTGTTATTAAGGATATGGAAGAAGAACTTGGTGCAGGCAATAAGAAACCTGAAATCCTTGAAAAGCTTGCACAGTATGAACTTACTCTCCTTGACTGGATTGAGGAGCACAGGGGCTACAGGGAATTTGTTGCTATTGCTGGCAAATGCTGGCCTGCATTCCAGACACAGTTTGGGTTTGTTCCATGTTATGTAAACAGCCGCCTTACGAAAATGGGTATTCCTGTTTCATGTGAAGTTGATATTTATGGCTGCTTAAGCGAATTTATTGGAACTGTAGTTAGTGAAGATGCTGTTACCCTTCTTGATATTAACAACTCTGTACCTGCTGATATCTTTGCAGAAGACATTGAGAAGAAGTTTAACTATACACAGAAAGATACATTTATGGCCTTCCACTGTGGCAATACAGCTTCAAGCAAGCTTTCTTCATGCGAAATGAAATACCAGATGATTATGGCACGTTCACTTCCTATTGAAGTTACAAATGGCACTCTTGAAGGCGACATAATTCCTGGCGATATTACATTCTTCCGTCTCCAGAGTACTGCTGATGCAAAACTCCGTGGATATATTGCACAGGGTGAAGTCCTTCCTGTTGCTACACGTTCATTCGGTGCTATTGGAATTTTCGCTATTCCTGAAATGGGACGTTTCTACCGCCATGTACTTATTGAGGGCAACTATCCTCACCACGGCGCTGTTGCCTTTGGGCACTTTGGTAAAACATTATATGAGGTATTTAAGTATATTGGTGTTGATGTTGATGAAATCGGCTTCAACCAGCCAAAAGGAATGCTTTATAAAACAGAAAATCCATTTGCATAATCTTGTCCATATACATAGTACAGAAGTATGCATTATATGGGCGGCAGCAAAAGCTGCCGCCTGTTATTTACCACCTGGTTTAACCTTATATAGCAAGAAGTCCCGCCACCTCTAAAGGTGGCAGGATGAATTGCCAAAAGCAAATGTAACGGCAGTGGCGGACGGAGAGAAACCGGTATCCCCCACTGCCATGAGGCCAGGCCACGCATCGAATTAAGATGTAGCCGTATTCCGTGAAATTACCGGGCGTGGATTGAAACAATATGAAAGGATATTTTAAAATGAATTACTTAATTGGTATTGATTTAGGGACTTCTTCCACAAAGACAGTTTTATTTAATGAAAACGGGGATGTTATAGCTTCAGCAGGTAAAGAATATCCCCTTTATACACCAAATAATGGATGGGCTGAACAGAAACCTGAGGACTGGCGCGATGCTGCAATTGAAACTATATCAAGGGTTGTCAGGGAATCTGGTGTAAATGCAGATGATATTAAGGGCCTTGGCATATCTGGACAGATGCACGGGCTTGTAATGCTTGATGAAAGCGGGGATGTTATACGTCCTTCTATTATATGGTGTGACCAGCGTACAGGAAAAGAATGTGAAGAAATGACTGCAAAAATTGGTGCAAAACGCCTTGTAGAAATAACTGCAAACCCTGCAATGACAGGCTTCACTGCTTCTAAAATCTTATGGGTACGCAATAATGAACCTGAAAACTATGCTAAATGCAGGCATATACTCCTTCCAAAAGATTATGTAAGGTATATACTTACTGGTGAATTTGCAACAGAAGTATCTGATGCTTCCGGGATGCAGCTTCTTGACGTGCCAGCACGCCAATGGTCTGACGAAGTACTGGATAAACTTGGCATTGACAAGAACCTTCTTGCAAAGGTATATGAATCACCAGAGGTAACAGGAACTATACTGCCAGAAATTGCAGAGAAAACAGGTCTCTCTGTTTCTACAGTTGTAGTTGGCGGTGCAGGTGATAATGCTGCTGCTGCTGTTGGTACAGGTGTTGTAGAAGATGGCAAGGCATTTACTACTATTGGTACAAGTGGTGTTGTATATGCACATTCAAGCAATATTTCAATAGACCCGCAGGGACGTGTGCATACTTTCTGTTGTGCAGTACCTGGCGCATGGCATGTAATGGGAGTAACCCAGGCTGCCGGCTATTCACTTTCATGGTATCTTGACAATATGGGTGCTGCATATAAACAGGAAGCAGAAGAAAAGGGCTGTAGCGTGTTTGAACTCATTAATGCAGCTGTAGAAGAAACACCAATCGGCGCTAACAGGCTGCTTTACTTGCCTTATCTGAACGGTGAACGTACACCTCACCTTGACCCTGACTGCCGCGGTGTGCTTTTTGGGCTTTCAAGCATGCACAGCAAAGCTGATATTGCACGTGCTGTTATGGAAGGTGTATGTTACTCCCTCACAGACTGCAGGGATATCCTCCAGGAAATGGGTGTAAAAGCTGATGACATGATGGCATGCGGCGGTGGTGCCAAAAATGCTGTACAACGCCAGATGATGGCTGATATGTATGGCTGTGATGTAAATACTGTTACAGCTACAGAAGGACCTGCACTTGGTGTTGCAATACTTGCTGGCGTTGGAGCTGGATTATATCCAAGTGTTGAAGAAGCATGCCGCAAAATGATTCATAAAGACCCAGAAAAAGAGTGCAAACCAGATATGGATAATAATGCACAATACAATAAATTCCATAAAATATATAAAAATCTTTATAGCTGCCTGAAAGAACAGTATAAAGAAATCGCAAAACTGTAAAATATTTATAGAAACATCAAACAAACATAATGCAGTTTCCAGATATTCCAGGTAAATCTTTTATCTGGAGGCTGGAAACCGCATATGCAGTGTACTATAATCAATTCTGCCTGCTTCCAGGCAATTTCCCAGGATAAATCCTTATTCTTACCATCTGTTATATTAAAATCCATTGAGATTACCTGCACTTTAGTAATACCATCATTCATCCATATGCATATTATAAGTATGCTGTTCCAGCTGGCAACAATATCTAAATTTCCAGTTATAATTTTAAATATGCCAACAGGCAGCAGGTTTCACGTGTCCAGGCTAAACATTATTCCATGACAGGCGCACTTTGGCATCGCCGGCGTTTGAATCTGGTTTTTTCAGATTTTATGCGCCGCTGCGTATGCCAACGTAGTGAAAACGTGCCCTGGAATGGAATAATTTAGCTGGACATGGAAACACTGCGTCCGTTTGTGCCGTGCAAAGCACGGCATGGGGATTTTTATGAAACGGACGTGTATGTTACTATTCACAGCCACTCCACAGGACAATCCACAGACCGCTGCAAAAACAGCAGCTAACAGCCACAAAAACAGTGTCTGTTGTCTGGGGCTTTGTGGAGTGACAGCTTTCGCAGTCCAGTAAAAGATATATACATTCCTGCAAACAAGCTTGCGGAATGATATATCTTTTACTGGACTGTGAATAG
>JAAWKM010000108.1 GCA_022797375.1 Lachnospiraceae bacterium | reverse complement strand
CTATTCACAGCCGGTTAAATTCGAGGATTTTTGGCATGTTTTATGACAAAAATACGAGTTTTACAGCGCCATTTTGCACAGTTTTTTGCAAAATGTGTGTATTTTAGCGCTGAAAGCGCTATTTGTTACTATGAGCGGCAGTAGCCGTGAATAGTAACAATTTTTATGAAACGGAAGTGGTTTTTGCCACAATACAGCTTGCTGTTATTTATTAATTGCAGTATAATAATAAATATGAACTATTAGTCCGAACATTAATAAATATATAATGCAGAAAGCCTGGAAACATAATTCCTGGCTCTATGTTAATTCTTTCTTCATTACAGATGCAGTTAAAATGGAGGAAGACGGGGGTATAGATATGGGTACATGCAGGACAGGCCTTGTAGATAAACTTGCAGCAGATAATACACTGCCTGGTTATGAAATGGCGGAACTCCTAAGATACAGGAATGCAGAAACTACAAATTATATTTTTCAGAAAGCACTTGAAATTAAACAAAAATACTATGACAACAATATATTTATACGTGGCACTATTGAAATCAGCAACTATTGCAGGAATAACTGCTATTATTGCGGGCTGCGCAGGGATAACCAGTTTATTACAAGGTTCAGGCTTGATGAAAACGACATTATGAAATTTTGCAGTGAAGGCTACAACAAAGGCATAAGAACATTTGTGCTTATGGGTGGTGATGATTATTATTTTACTGGTGATAAAATTGCACAGATTATATCAATGATTAAATCTGTTTATCCAGAATGCGCAGTAGAATTATGCCTTGGTGAAAGACAGCCATCTATATACAGGCAATGGTTTGAGGCTGGCGCTTCAAGATATATTTTATGGCATGAAACTGCCAATGATGCACATTTTAAGAAAGTACACCCTCCTGATATGTCCCTTCTTAAAAGAAAACAGGCACTATGGGAACTTAAGGAAACTGGCTACCAGACGGGAAGCGGCTTTATGACAGGTACACCATTCCAGAGTGTTACAGATGTTGTGGAAGACCTTATGTTCTTAAAAGCACTTGACCCGCAGATTGTACATATCACACCATTTCTTCCCGTTACCCATACACGGTTCGAGAAAGAAAGAAGTGGCAATGGTGATATGACTCTTTACCTTATGGCTATTATACGCCTGATGCTCCCAAGCGTACTCCTTACAGCAGACCCTGCACTCGAAAACGCCCTTGCGGATGGAAGGAAGAAGTCTTTTGCCGCTGGTGTTAATGAAGTATTTGCAAGCCTTGCAACTGATGAAGTAAAAGGATATTTTAATGTCTATAATAAAAGATACACTATAAAAAACTGCAGTGGTGATGATGTTTTACGTATGGCTGGCAAGATAGAAGAAAGTGGTAATATTGTATCAGTTTCCAAAGGGGATTATATCCCATTGCCAAAGAAAGAGAAAATATATGGACAGTTCCATCATATTATGCGGCCATGATTTATTGTGGGACGCAGAATTAAAGAAAGAATTTGCAGGAGAAAATATATTTATAACATATGCTGACAGCACAGAAGATGCCATTATTAATACCAGTATATTTCCATTTGTTAATACAAGTGTTATTGTATGCCCTGTTGGGGAGTTTCTGGATTTTATTGAGTATATACCAGATAAAACCGGTTACAATGCCCGCAGGAACATTCCGCCTGTACTTGCAATAGCTGTAAATTATTCTGCCGATGATGAGCTTGCTGCATTAAAATCTGGCTGTTTTGATTACCAGCTAAAGACAGCACCTGTTAAGGCAGTTGCACAGAGAATACGCAACAAACTCTCTGATATGCCACAAAACAGTAATATATACTATGACATGGCAGCAAAAGATATCTTTACAGACGGACACCTTGTAAACCTGACAAAACGTGAACGTGAAGTATTATATATACTTGTCTGTAACAAGGGTATTCCAGTATCTAAAAATATTATACTTAAAGAAGTATGGGGAAACAGCTTTAATGGCAATATACGCGTTATTGATACTATAATAAAGCAATTACGCCAGAAGCTTTCAGGCTGCAATTTGCAGATAATTACACACTATGGCAGGGGAATATCCCTTGAAATGCCATAATGGCATAATAAAATTAATGATAATGATACAGTACAAAAAGTAAAATATAAAACAAGTAGGCAATGTTTATACATTGCCTGCCTGTTTTAATCCACTTCAAACTGTTTTATTATTCCTCTTATTGTAGTATACAGTCCAGGTTTTAATTCCTCAAGCGCTACAGGCGATTTATATATTATTGCACTGTAACATGTAGAATTCACAAGTTCTACTATCATAAATATCATAAGCTCTTCATTTTCAAACCTGCGTCCTGATTTTTTTATCAGTTCTTTAAATATATCCATACAGTTCATATTATCTTTGCCTGCTATACGTATATTTGAAAATACTGCCCAGCTTAAATTCTTAGATATAAATTTAAGCAATGCCTGGTTCTCGTTAAGCTGGCCTATAACATTATCTGCTATAAATACAACACAGTCTTCTAAAGTCTGGCAGCCGCTTTTCTCAAGTGCCATATTGGCATTTTCAAAAAGCCTGTTGCCCTGTTTTGTTACAAGCCGGTCCCTTATGTCATATTTATCCTTAAAATACAGGTAAAAAGTCCCTTTTGCAAGTTTTGCACTGCTTACAATATCTGAAATAGAAGTATTATTTATACCCTTTTCTGTAAAAAGTTTAAATGCCGAACTAAGTAAAGCTTCTTGTTTTATCTTTTTATTTTCATCTAATTTACCCAAATTTAATTCCTCTTATTCTGTTTATTCGTTACTATCCAGCCTTACGGCTTAATAGTAACATAGCAGTGCTTTCAGCACTGGTGCTGGACTGTTACGTTTATTCTTCTTCAGTTGTCACTGCTGATGTTGACATAATAAACTTAACACTTCCATCCATTTCTTCAGATATGCCTGAGAAACTCTTATACTTTGAAGAAGCATTTATAATCTTTTTAAGCCTGTTATGGAAGCTGCTTCCTGAATCAAGCATATCATCAACTGTACCTGTAAGCTTATTTACACCATCACGCCTGAATTCTGCCATGCCATCTGCAAGTGTGTCTGCACCATCTGCAAGTTTGCCTAATGCATCAGATACATCACCTGTCTTGCTTACAAGTTTTGTTACACCATCTACAAGCTTTCCAGTACCATCTGCAAGCTCTTTAATCCCATTTCTCAATGTACCACTGTTTGATACAAGCTTTTTGCTGTTTTTCTTAATCGTCCCTGTATTATTAATAAGTGTATTTGCACCATCTGCAAGTGTCTGGTTATTTGAAACAAGTGTCTGGCCTGCATTATAAAGTGCACCTGTATTTTCATCAAGACTTTTTATTCCAGCATCAAGCTGTGTATTATATGTTGAAACAAGTGTATTTCCTGCTTCTTTAAGCTGTGCCATACTGTCTGCCAGGTTTCCTGCCACTCCGCCTCCAAATGTGCTTGCATCTGTTTTAGACTCTATTTCTGCTAACCCATCTGATACTGATGACAATCCGCCTGATACTTTGGCAAATCCTGCTTCCATGTCACTTCCTGGACATGTTGCTGCTTCTATGCCACTTCCTGCTTTCTGTGCTGTACCTACATAATTAATAATAGCCATAATAGCAGCTTTCTCATTCTCATCCTCTGCTTTTGCATAGAGTTTCTTAAGTTCTGCAATATAACCCTCTACTTCGCCATTATATTGTGTAATATTCCTGGCAGCATCATTAATTTTATCCATGCCTGCCTCTAAATTATCCACGCCTGCACTTAACTGGGCTGTTGCATCCTTTAACTGCCCTGCACCTGTATGGATTGCTGAAAAACCTTTTACTACACCAGAAAGTGTATCTGCTGAAAGAATCTGGTTTATTGTTGAAACATATTTATCCAGGCCCGCAGCAAACTGTGATGAGCCGACAGCAAGCACCTCTGTTCCTTTTGTTTTAAGTTCACCTGTCTTATTGACAAGCTTCTTTGTATTTTTAGCATATTCTTTTGCACTTTTTGCAAGGGTTTTTGTGCCATCAGCATAAACCATAACACCATCCAGAAGCTGGTCTGCACCTTCTGTATATGAATTAATGCCTTTCTTTAACTGTCCTGCGCCCTTGTCAAGCTTGCCAGCGCTTTCATCAAGTGTATCAATTGCGTCTGAATAATCACCAAATTTATTGTCAAGCTTATTTAAATTGCTTTCAATCTTGCCTGAACCATTAACAAGCTCTTTAGCTGCATCTGATAATTCATCCATTTTATCTGTAAGTTCATCAGTCCCATCAATTTCATCAAGGTCTAAATCACTGAAAAACTCTGATGTTGCAATGGTATAAGAAGATTTCAGTTCAAAATTTTCAACATCTGCTGTAATTTTAACTGTATCTGTTATTTTATCACTTAATTTGCCCAAGTCAATAGAAACATCATTGCCTAAATCAAGGTTATCAAGGTCAAGGCTTTCTGCAAGCCCTGGCATTCCATATGCTACAACAATATTGTTATCTCCTTCAGATATTACATTTCCATTATCTATTGAAATATTTTTAAATTTTTCTACAGGAAGTATCATACCTGTTACCATTACGAATGGTGTATAAATATCTGTTTCTTTGCCATCAATTTTTATGGTTTTCTTTGATGAATTTTTATACTTTATATTAATTTCCAGTTTTCCACTCTGTCCTGCAATGTCATTAACATCAACATCCCTGCCATCAAGCTTATATGAAAGCCTAATTCCCACAGGGCTTTCCTTATCTGTTTTGCCCTGGTAATAAATATCTTCGCTGGCGGTATTCCATGTAAGTTCTTTGCCATCCTGGGTAAACTCCTCCTCACCTTTTGTATTTGAAATATCTTTAAGGTTTGAAATATCCTTTAATTCTGAATTAGTGCCTGCATTTTTAAGCCAGTCAGATACTATAGTATCCGTAGGGTTTCCATTTGCATCAAGTGTCTGGTAAACTGTTTCCTGCTTGGATGGTTCAGAAGAAGAAAGTCCTGAGCTGGAAGAAGCTTTTATTTCTTCTGAAATTCTTTCAGCCTGTTTTGCAACTGCCCTGTTTGTAAATATAAACATATGTGAAGCATAATCAACACTTGTGACAAGCAGTCCCGCTGCTAAAAGCCCGCTTACGCCAGTAACAATAATTTTCTTTAAATTTTTTCTCATAATAATCCTCACCTTTCTGGTTTTCTATCCCTGTTCAATTACATTATTTCCATTATTTACCTTATTTGCTTTTTTATTCTAATTAAATATTCCTTTAAAAGAATGCTGTCTTTGTATCTATTTAATTTGATACAGATTTTTCATTTATAGCAGGAATCCCGTTCCCATCCCTGTGGGCAACTTTTGCTTTTATCATATCAAGTGATGTCCTTGCTATAATACCATCAAATATCCAGAGCATTGCCGGGAGTATAAATATAACAACAACCATGCTTATTACTGCACCTCTTGAAAGAAGTGTACATATTGAACTTATCATATCAATTTCTGAATATGCTGATACCCCAAATGTTGCAGCAAAGAAACAGAAACCACTTGTAAGTATTGATTTAATAGAAGTATTATGTGCTATTCCTATTGCCTCTTTTTTGCTGCACTTGTTTATTGTACGTTCTTTATGGTATCTGTTTGTCATAAGTATTGCGTAATCAACTGTTGCTCCAAGCTGTATTGTGCCTATAACTATACTTGCCACAAATGGAAGCGGCGTATCTGCATAAAATGGTACTGCCATATTGCATGCAATTGCAAATTCAATTACTGCTACAAGTATTACAGGTATTGATATTGACTTAAATGTTATTAAAATTATAAGGAAAATTGCTGCTATTGAAATATAATTTACATTTTTTAAGTCAATGTCTGTAACATCTGACAAGTCTTTCATAAGCGGCGCTTCACCTATTACCATTGCATCTTCCTGGTATCCTTTTACTATATCCTGCATGGCTGCAATCTGTGCATTTACTTCATCAGTTGCAGATGCATAATCAGAACATACAAATTGTAATTCGTAATTATCTGTTTCCAGCATTTCTTTGATATCACTTGGTATCATTGTATCCGGGAAGTTAGAGCCTATAAGTGAATTAATCCCTATAACCCATTTAACACCATCAACTTCTTCTATTTCCTTAATCATCTGGTTCTTTTCCTTGGCGGTAAGCCCATCTTTTAAAAGTACCATATGGACATTACTCATATCAAATTCTTCTTTAAGCTTATCATTTGCTTGTGCACTTGGTATATCTTTTGGAAGTGATTTGTCAATATTATAATAGATTTCATAGTTGCTGTTGCCATGTACTGCTGGCACAAGCACTATAAGAAATAATATAATTGCAACCCATCTTCCTTTTATAATCCCATTTGACAGTCTGCCAAGTGGCGGGATTATTTCTTTGTGTGTTGTTTTTTCTATAGCTTTGTCAAATGTAAGTATCATTGCCGGAAGCACTGTTACACATGCCACAACACCAATTACAACACCCTTTGACATTACTATGCCTATATTAGTCCCAAGCTTAAATGTCATAAAGCAGAGTGCCAGAAATCCTGCAATAGTTGTTACTGAACTGCTTGATACTGATATAAATGTATTGCTTATTGCATGTGCCATAGCCCTTTTGTTATCACCTGGATATCTTTCCTTATTGGCTTCATAGCTTTCAAGCAGGAATATTGAATAATCCATTGTAACCGCAAGCTGCAGTACCGCCGCAAGTGCCTGTGTAATATATGAAATCTCCCCAAGGAATATATTGCTTCCTAAGTTATAAACAACAGCCATACCTATGTTAATAAGAAAGATTACTGGTGTCAGGAATGAGTTCATTGTTATAAAAAGAACAAGCAGGCTTAAAAGTGAAGCTATAACAACATAAACTGGCATCTCTTTAAGCGCAAGGTTCTTAATATCTGTGACAACACCTGACATGCCACTTGCAAATACGTTTTTGCCAACAGTATTCCTTATATCTGTAATAGCCTCCATTGTATCATCAGCAGATGTTGTATTATCAAATAATGCAATCATCATTGTTGCATCACCATTAAAGAATGCATCCTGCAGTTTCTTTGGCATCATCTCTGTTGGAACCGAAATGTCCAGGAAATCATCATACCATAAAACGTCTGTTACATGGTTAATCCCTTCAATCTGTTTCTCTAAATCTGCGGCTTCTTTCATGGTCATTCCTTCTGCTATAACCATTGAAAAAGCACCCATTCCAAACTCATCCACCAGAATATCCTGTCCCTCAACCGTTTCAAGTGTAGCTGGCAGGTAACTTAATACATCATAATTGACACGTGTAGTCACGTAACCAATTGCAGATGGCACTAATAAGATTACAGCAACCAGTAATATAATATTTTTATGTTTCGTAATCCATTTGCCTAAAGTAATCATCCTTTTATCCACCTTTCCCAGAATTAAGCCTGGTACATAACAACTGCACCATAGCATCTGTAAGAATAAATGACTATTGGTCATTTCCTGTTAAGTACAATAACATAAAAATGACTAATAGTCAATCTTTTAATTATAAATAATTTATAAACTTACTAAAGAAGAAATTTATGTAAAACAGAAGCATCTGAAAATAAAAAAATACATGTGGATACCACACTAAACATAGTATCCACATGTATTTTAAGATAAAATCTATTTAACAAAGTTCTTTTAAAAATGTTTCTATCCTGTCAAGGCCCTTTTTTATCTGTTCTATTGAAATAGCATATGAAAGCCTTAAATGGTCATCAAACCCAAAGTCTGCACAAGGCACAACAGCAGTATTATATTCATTTATAAGGATTTCTGCCATCTGGGCAACTGAAGTAACTTCCACACCCTTATGGGTCTTTCCAAGCACCCCGCTTGCATCCACAAATACATAAAAAGCACCCATTGGTTTTATTGTGCTTACATATGGCATATTACATATCCTGTCATATATATACTGGCGGCGCTTTCCAAACTCTATATTCATCTGTTCTACAGAATCCTGTGGCCCGTTAATTGCTTCTACAGCAGCTTTCTGTGCTATAGAATTAGGGTTTGATGTCTGGTGGCTCTGTACACTTCCCATCATTTTAGCAATCTGGAGGGATGACCCTGTATAACCTATTCTCCAGCCTGTCATCGCATAACTTTTTGAAAGACCATTACATGTAATTGTCCTGTCATAAATATCCTTGCCTAATGAAGCTATGCTTACATGCTTATTACCATCATATGTGAGTGTCTCGTACATTTCATCTGCAACTACATAAAAATCTTTCTTAATTGCAATTTCTGCAATTTTACGTAATTCCTGTTCTGTATAAATCATGCCTGTAGGATTGTTTGGTGTATTAAGTATAAGAGCTTTTGTTTTATCTGTCACAGCCGCTTCCAGTGCCTCTGCTGTAAGCTTATAATCCTGTTCTTTTTTTGTCTTAATAATTACAGGAACACCATCCGCAAGTTTAACAATTTCTGTATAGCTAAGCCAGTACGGAGCTGGAATAATAACCTCATCCCCAGGGTTTAAAAGAACGGTAAAAATATTTTCCAGGGAATGTTTGCCTCCATTACTTATTACAATCTGCCCAGGAGAATAATCTATATTGTTATATCTTTTGAACTTCTTAGAAACAGCCTCTTTAAGTTCATTAATACCTGAAGCTGGTGTATATTTTGTAAAGCCACTGTTAATTGCATCTATGGCTGCATCACAAATATGTTCCGGGGTATCAAAGTCAGGTTCTCCTGCCCCGAATCCAACAACATCCTTACCTTGTGCTTTTAATTCTTTTGCCTTTGCAGTAATAGCAAGTGTTGATGATGGTTTAACTGCTGCTGCTTTCTTAGATAATTCTAATGACATATCCTGCCTCTTTCCTTTTATCCAAAGCACAATAAGGGTAACAGTCCCGCCTTCCATAAAAATGCCTTGGCAAACTAAATTAATTATTTGTGTAAGTTCAATTTTATACACCATTAGAATTATAATATAATGGTGTACGTGTGTCAATGTATAATTGTATGCAATTCATGTCCGTTTCATAACATTTCCAGTTATCCTGTGCTGGCAGACCCGGAATTATAACTGGAAATAGTGTGAAAAATGATTCTAAGACAGCAAAAAACAGCATTTTTCATTACTATTTGTGCCATGCAAAGCACGGCATGGGGATTTTTATAAAACAGACATGTTATATAATTTTAATTAATAAAAATGCTTGGAATAGGAAATTTTGCATATTCTGTGATAATTTTACAAAAAATTACATAAAACTTGTCTTATTATAGCAATATATCCCTGATAATTTATTCATGTTTTAAAATATTATTGCTATCTTATTAACCAGGATATTAAATATAAATTTTTACTTATAATAAAAATCATATTCTGGGGGAAATAATGGATTTAAAATTACTTGGATTGAATATTAAAAACAGCAGGAAAAATATTAAACTGACACAAGCACAGCTTGCAGAAATGACAAACCTGTCAGTTGTACATATATCACATATTGAAGGCGGCAGTGCTAAGATGTCAATTGAAGCGCTTATTAATATTTGCAATGCGCTTAACACTACTCCAAATGATATATTATGGGGACAATTTAATACAAACCCTGGGATTTCTGGAAAATATGGTTTTTCTGAAGATAATGAATATAATATAAACCTGCAGCTGGACTCAAAAGCAGTGGATATGTCCCAGAGTGACAAAAAACTACTTCTTGAAATAGCTGGCCTGCTTGCAAAGCGTAATAGATAAAAGCAGGCAGCCTCACTGTTGTCCCTCCATCTGCCAGAAGCAGCTTACACTCCTCCTGGCGCAAGCAAATCCCACCCTCCGCTTATGTTTCTATGAGATTGAATCAGCAGACTCACTTGGTGGTGTTAAACTTGAAGTACAATGTGGGCATTTTACTGCATCAATATGTATCTCACTTAAACAGTAAGGACACTTTTTAGTTACAGGCGCTGCTGGTGCTTCTTCTTTTTTCCCTATTGACATAAACTTATTAATACCTTTCATTAACAGGAAAATAACAAATGCCATTATAACAAAATTAATAACTGAGGTAATAAAATCACCATAACTAATATACTGCCCCGTATTAAAAATCTGGATTGAACCACCAATCTCTGTTTTGCCAATGCAGTTAATTATTGGGTTAATAACGTCCTCTGTCAGTGCTGTAACAATATTCTGGAATGCAGCACCAATAATAACACCAACTGCAAGGTCCATAACATTGCCACGCAAAGCAAACTGTTTAAATTCTTCTAAAAACTTTTTCAATATTTTATCCTGCCTTTCTTTATTAATATTTTTCTCATATACCGTATTTATGGCACACCAGCAAATCTCCACTTAGCTATTATACAAAAGAAGATAATAAAACACAAGTGGTACATGTGGAACCTGCTGCCTGCTTTAGAAAATTTCCAGTTATTTTGTGCTGGCAAAGGGACGCAGGGTTTCCATGTCCAGCTGGATTATTCCATGACAGGGCACGTTTGCACTACGTTGGCATACGCAGTGGCGCATAAAATCCCAAAGTACGGGATTTAAACGCCAGCGATGCCAAAGTGCACCTGTCATGGAAAATACCAGTCTGGACACATGAAACCTGCTGTCTTCTGGCAGACAGCCATTTACATATACACAAGCCCTAACGATTTACATAACAGGCTGACTGTTTCTTTTATATCTTCCATTTTTATTCCCGAATAATTCATTATTATAATATGTTCCCTGTTATTATAACTGTTCCTGCCTGTGCTGTCTGTTATTCCCGCTTTAGTACCATTTTTATCATCAATATAATATTGTGAAAGGCATGATACATTAATTTTATTCTGCCTGCATATTTCCACATACTCACTATCAGGTATTTCTGTATGGATTTTTAACAGGAAATGAAGCCCTGAACCTTCTTCGGATATTTCACATATGTCTGCAAGCCTGCTTCTTTTAATTTCATTCATAAACTTATCACGTACATTCCTGTAATAATTCCTCATACGGTTTATATGCTTTTCAAAGTAGCCATCATTTATAAACCGTGCAAGTGTATATTGTTCAAAGTTTGACACTGTACAGGAATAAAAACTTAATTTATTATAAAATTCATGAAGCAGCTTCCAGGGCAGCACCATATAACTTATCCTTATTGTAGGGGCAAGGCTTTTTGTAAATGTATTAATATATATTACCCTTTCCATTATATCAATTCCCTGCAGGGCTGGCATTGGCTTTCCCTCCAGCCTGAACTCTGAATCATAGTCATCTTCTATAATATAGCGTCCTTTTTTCTTTGATGCCCATGCAAGTATTTCATAACGCCTGCTTACAGGTGTTATTATGCCAGTAGGGTAATGGTGTGATGGTGAAATATGTGCTACGTCTGCATTATGCCTTTCCAGTTCTTCAATAACTATGCCTGAACTGCCAACTGGTATATATTCGCATGCTACATTGTTGCTTTTATATATCTGTGCTACTTTTTTATAACCAGGGTTTTCAACTGCATAGACTTTATCATAGCCCAGAAGCTGTATTATAAGTGTATAAAGATACTCTGTGCCTGCCCCTGTTATTATCTGTTCTGGTGCTACATCCATATTCCGGAACTGTTTCAAATGCAGGCTTATGGCCCTCCGCAGTTCCATTATCCCGCCCCATGGTGACTTTTTCATTAATTCACTGCTTTTTTCAGATATTACTTCCCTCATTAATTTCGCCCATATTGAAAATGGAAAATTAGCAGGAGGTGTCATATTGCTTACAAGGTCAATCTTACACTGGCTTTCCTCTTCCATTATGCTGCCTGCTGCTATCCTGGCTGTCTCATGGTTAATATATTCTTCCTTTATTCCTGGCATATTATCTGGAAGCACGGTTACATAAAAACCCTTTTTGGGAATTGAATAAATAAATCCTTCTGCCTGGAGCTGTGCATAAGCATTCTCAACTGTAATATTGCTTATACCCAGATTTTTGGCAAAACTCCTTTTAGATGGAAGTTTAGTGCCAGATGACAGAACACCATCCAATATATCATTTTTAATACATTTATATAAATGCAGGTAAAGTGGTTCTGGCCCTATATTTTCAAAAGAATATGTCAGCATATTGTTTTTCCTCTCATAAAAATCCCCATGCCGTGCTTTGCACGGCACAAATAGTAATGAAAAATGCTGTCTTAGAATCATTTTTCACACTATTTCCAGTTATAATTCCAGGTCTGCCAAAAGACAGCAGGTTCCATATGCCAGGGCTTTGTTATTCCATGACAGGTGCACTTTAACCCCGTCGGCATTTAAGCCCTGTGTGGCAGAAGAAACATAAGTTTCTTTTGGGACACAGGGCTTTATGTGCCGCTGCGTGGGTTACCGTAGCGCAAGCGTGCCCTGTCATGGAATAACAAAGCCCTGGCACTGGAAAACCTGCGTCCGCCTGCCAGCAAAGGATAACTGGAAATTTTATGGAACGGATGTGTTATGCCAGAGGCATTCTTGAAAAAATTGGAGGGATTTAATATGGACCAGAAACAATATGCACTTAACAGGGAACTTGCACAGATGCTTAAAGGCGGGGTTATTATGGATGTTACTACGCCTGAACAGGCTAAAATTGCAGAAGAAGCAGGGGCATGTGCTGTTATGGCACTTGAACGTATTCCTGCTGATATACGTGCCGCTGGCGGAGTTTCACGTATGAGCGACCCCGCTATGATAAACGGAATACAGGAAGCTGTTTCTATACCTGTCATGGCAAAATGCAGGATAGGGCATTTTGTTGAAGCACAGGTGCTTGAAGCTATAGAAATTGATTATATTGATGAAAGTGAAGTCCTTTCACCGGCAGATGATATTTTCCATATTGACAAGACACGTTTCAAAGTACCTTTTGTATGTGGTGCCAAGAACCTTGGTGAAGCCCTGAGGCGTATAAATGAAGGCGCTGCAATGATTAGGACTAAGGGAGAACCTGGTACTGGTGATGTTGTGCAGGCTGTAAGCCATATGCGCATGATGAACAGTGCAATTGCCAAAATCACTGCTATGCGTGAAGATGAACTCTTTAATGAAGCTAAGGAACTGCAAGTCCCTTATGAGCTTGTAAAATATGTACATGACAATGGGAAACTTCCTGTAGTAAACTTTGCTGCTGGTGGTGTTGCTACCCCTGCGGATGCTGCACTTATGATGCAGCTTGGCGCTGATGGCGTTTTTGTAGGTTCTGGGATATTTAAGTCAGGTGACCCTGCAAAGAGGGCTGAAGCTATTGTAAAAGCTGTTACTAACTATACAGATGCAAAAATGATTGCGGAACTTTCCAAAAACCTTGGTGAAGCAATGGTTGGCATTAATAAGGATGAAATCACCCTGCTTATGGCTGAACGCGGAATTTAAGGAGGCACTTATGGTAATAGGCATACTTGCCGTCCAGGGGGCATTTATTGAACATGAAGAAATATTTAAAAAACTTGGGGCAGATACTATAGAACTGCGCCAGAAAAGTGATTTAGATAAGCATTTTGACAGGCTTGTGCTGCCTGGTGGTGAAAGCACTGTACAGGGTAAACTTATAAAAGACCTTGGAATGTTTAATATCCTTAAAGAGAAAATAGAAAACGGGATGCCTGTGCTTGGCACATGCGCAGGGCTTATTCTCCTTGCAGAAAATATTTCTAATGATACAAGGGCATATTTTAAAACCCTCCCTGTAACTGTAAAACGTAATGCATATGGAAGACAGCTTGGAAGCTTCCATTGTGATGGCATAATAGAAGGGCTTGGCACATTCCCAATGGAATTTATACGTGCACCTTATATTGAGAGTGCTGCCAGCTGTGTTAATGTGCTGGCAGAAACTGATGGTAAAATAACCGCAGTAAGATATAAAAAACAGCTTGGGCTCTCGTTCCACCCTGAACTTTGCAACGATTACAGGTTACATAAAATGTTTATGGAAATGTAAAAAACAGGCAGCATACAGACAATATATAACACTTGTATGCTGCCTTATAACTTAAAGCCAAAATAAAACCATTTATTAATTTATTTTATTAAGATACTCCTCTACAGATGCAACACAGTTTGCGCCATCCGATACTGCGGTTATTAACTGCCTTAAATTTTTCTGGCGTATATCCCCCGCTACAAAAAGCCCTTCTGTAGTTGTCCTTCCATCTTCTCCTGCTATTATATAACCATACTTATCCATATCTGCAAGCCCTTTTAATATATCAGTATCTGGTTTCATCCCTATTGCTATAAATACACCATCTACATCAAGCTTTCTTTTTATATTGTCCTCTTTATCATGGTAAAACAGCGAAGAAACCTTGCCATCCCCTCTTATTTCATCAATTACCACATTGCCAGTAAATTCTATATTTTCCTTTGCTGCAATTTTATCCTGGTATGTCTTGCTGCCTCTTAGTTCATTTCTCCTGTGGATTAAGTATACTTTCCTGCATATATTTGAAAGGTAAAGGGCTTCTGAAAGTGCTGTATCACCACCACCTGCCACTGCCACATCTTTTCCTTTATAAAATGCCCCGTCACATGTGGCACAATAAGACACACCCTTTCCTGTAAACTCCTCTTCCCCTTTTACACCAAGTTTATTGTGGACAGCACCTGTCGCTATTATAATCGTCTTTGACTTTATCATGGTGCCATTCTCAAGTTCCAAAGTAAAAATTCCATCTTCTTTTGTAATGTTTGTAACTTCACCTTCTGTAAATTCTGCCTCATCAGTAGCATGTTCTTTAAATTTATTAACGAGCTCAAAACCTGAAACAGATGGTATCCCAAGATAATTATCTACCTCATTTGTATATATTATCTGGCTTCCTGTAATATTATATTTCTCAATTACAAGTGCCTTAAGCCTTGCCCTTCCTGCATAAAGTGCGGCTGAAAGCCCCGCTGCCCCGCCTCCTGCTATAACTACATCATATAACATATAATTTCCTCCATTCTAAGAACACCACCAATTCCCCTGCTCCAATGCAGTCCAATTTAATATACAGCTCACCAGGCTGGTTTTGTATATTAGTAACTATTATTATACTTTATTTCCAGATATTTATGTAAGCAGGTCTGCTATTAATACAGCTTCTTCCTTAGTAATCTGGTGGTTCATATCTTGTATCTGTACATTTGCCATTACACCAGATAAATAAAGCCCTGCTATTTTCTTCTGTTCACTTATATTAAATCCCTCTGTATTCTCCAGTGAACTTATTATGCCCAGTTCTTCATCTGTTAGCTCCCCACTGCCATTTTCCATATCCTTGCCATTATAGTACGCAATTGCAAGCCCTGCAACTGTAAGTGCAATTTCATTACCTGTTTCCAGCCCAAGCCCTGAAATTTCATTTATAATGCTGGCTGTGTCTGTGGCATTTTTTACCAGCTCTGGGTTAAATTTGCCATTTGCCTGCATAGGTATTGCACCTGATGTTGCATGTTTGCATATAACCTTCTCACTGCTACGGAACCTTGTATCCCAAAAGCCAACTGCAAGTGTTATTTTATCATTAGAATACTGTTTAAATGCATAGTCTAAAAGTTTCTCTATGCCTTTATAAAGTGCTTCTGGCGAATTGCCTCCAAAATATGCACATATAAGCTCATGGCCTTCCTCATCCCTTGCTGTTGCTATAAGCACACGTCCAGCCGCTCTTGTTGTGCCTGTCTTAGAGCCTATAATTTTATATTCTTTGTTTTTAAGCTTATATGTAGAATAAAAACCATTAGAGTTTTTTACTTTAAATGACGGTTTTCCTTTTCTTGCTGGCACTGTGTATGTACTTTTGGCAACTATATTACGTATAAGTTCATATGACATTGCATGTCTTGCCATAACTGCATAATCATATGCAGAAGTATACATTTTATTGTACCCGTTGCCTGTGTCTAACCCTATAGGGTTATCAAAACTTGTTTTAGACATTCCATAACTTTTAGCTGTACTGTTCATAAGGCTTATAAATTTATTATATGATATGCCTGCACCAGATGCCAGTGCCATCGCAGAGTCTGCATCTGAACCAATTAACAGCATATTCAGGTACTGTTTTACAGTATATGCTGTTCCTGGCTTTAAATCCAGCTTTGAAGCATCTGACGGGACTTTTTTCCTCATATTTTTTGTAAATGTTACCCTTTTATTAATATCTATATTGTCTATTACAACTATTGCCGTCATAAGTTTAGCTGTACTTGCCGGGTATATTTTCTTGTTCATGCTCTTTTTATATATGACATCACCCGAATTAGCATCCATTACAACATATGCTGATGCCTGTACTTTTGGTACTGCTGCACTTACATATGCTGCCTGTGGCAAAATGCTTTCTGGTACTGTCCCCGATATAAATGCTGCTATAAGCACCACTATTGTTAATTTCTTGAATTTATCCCACATTGTTTATCCTCCAGACATAATCTGTTACTATTCAGCCTTATGGCTTAACTGAGCCGTTACCATAATCTTACACAGCTCTTCAAGCTGCTTGTACGTTTCAATTTTATTTGCCATGCGCCTTAATGATGCTGAATTTTTATAACCTGCCGTATACCATGCCACATGTTTGCGCATTTCACGCATACCCATTAACTCACCTTTAAAATGCTTTAACATATTGCCATGTCTTAATACCATATCTGCAATTTCATCTATTCCAGGCTTTGGCAGTATTTCCCCTGTTTCCATAAATACCCTGGCCTGTTTAAAAATCCATGGATTTCCTCTTGCAGCACGTGCTATCATAAGTGCATCACAGCCAGTTTCCTCCCTGCACTTTAATGCATCCTCTGCAGTAAATATATCGCCACTTGCAATAACAGGAATTTTAACTGACTCTTTAACTTTCCTTATAATATCCCAGTCAGCGCTTCCCCCATAATACTGTTCCCTTGTCCTGCCATGTACTGCTATTGCTGCTGCGCCATTTTCCTCTGCCATTATAGCAAATTCTGCTGCATTAATATTATTACTGTCAAACCCTTTGCGTATTTTCACTGTAACGGGCTTATCCACCGCATGTGAAACAGCTTTAATTATCTTGCCTGCAAGTTCTGGGTTTTTCATAAGCGCAGAACCTTCACCATTATTTACAACCTTGGGTACAGGGCAGCCCATATTTATATCAAGTATATCAAAATTCCTTTCTTCAATTCTTGATGCAACGAGAGCCATAAGTTCCGGCTCTGAACCAAAAAGCTGCAATGCTACAGGGTGCTCAGATTCGTCAATCTCCCAGAGCTTTGCAGTATTTTTATTATTATAATAAATACCTTTGGCACTTATCATCTCTGTATAAAGCAAATCTGCACCTTGTTCCTTACATAAAATGCGAAATGGCAGGTCAGTAACTCCCGCCATAGGTCCTAATATTAAATTGCCATTAATCCTTACATTGCCTATATTAAATCCACACATTACTAAGTCCATCCTGTATTTATGGTGTACGGACGGTTTCCATGCCAGAGCCAGAATATTCCATACGGGGCACGCTTGCGCTACGATGGCATACGCAACGGCGCATAAAATCTGAAAAAACCAGACTTAAACGCCGGCGATGCCAAAGTGCCCCTTTTATGGAATAATTCTGGCTCTGGCACTAGAAACCTGTTACACACACCCTGAAAAATACCAGTTCTATTTTATAATTTAGAATTTGTATACAAACTGATTTAATTTTTCTATAGTAATTCTAAATATCAACAAGCCAGTACACTAATAGGGCTAAATATCTGCCTTTTCATATAACAGAAAAAGGCACTCAAAAACTAACTGCATTATTTTTATATGCCTGTTGTCGTATTCTTAATTATGATATGAATACAATGTTTGATTTTCAGTTACTTAATTAAATTATCTTAGGCACTTTTTTTGATGTATGAATATGGTGATACAAAAGTTTTGTCATCTGGTAAAATGCAATTAAATTTTTTAGCTAATTCTTCTGCATTTTTTGAACGATTACGACCTTCTGGAAGTTTTCTTGTATGTTCTGGTACATTAATAGTTTTACTAAGTTCCTTATCCAACAACAAATCAGGGATATTCTCCTTAACACTTTTAACTTCTAAATGAGGGACACCGATATGTTCTGTTGCCTTTTCTAAAAGACCATTATGTTTTTTGTAAATAACCATACCTGTAACTAGTGTACCAATAGCCAATACACTAATAGTTATTTCCCTTTTGCGTTCTTTAACAAATGTAGAGAAAGATTTCTTTTTCTTTGTTTCAATTTTACTGTCCATAGATATCAGCTCCTTTCGATTATTCTAAAGCTCTGCCAGTGCACAGCAAGTTTCCATTGTTCCAGCTAAACAACTATTTCATGACAGGGGCACTTTAACCCCGCCAGTGCTTAAATCCCGTTTTAAATGTCACAAAGTGACATAGGGATTTTATGCACTGCTGCGTGGGTTATCGTAGCGCAAGCGTGCCCTGGAATGGAATAATGTTTAGCTGGACATGGAAACCTTGCGTCTGTCTGCCATATCCAGCAAAATAATAAACCTTATGTTCTCTTCTGCTTGGCATATATTAATTGTAACCCTTTTAATGTCAAATCTGCGTCATATATATCTATTTCGTCTGTGCTTTCTGATATTATCTTGCCAAGCCCTCCTGTTGCCACTACACGTGCTTCCTGTACGCCAGCTTCTTCCTTTATACGCCTTATTATATATTCTGTCTGTCCTAATGTCCCATAAAACAGTCCTGCCTGCATTGAAGATATTGTTTCCTTGGCAATTATGCTGCCAGGGCATTTTATCTCTATTTCTGGAAGATTCGCTGTATTATTGCAAAGTGCATCAGCAGATATCCTTATGCCTGGACTTATTACACCACCCTGGAATGCACCATCTTTTGTCACATAGTCATATGTAGTTGCAGTCCCATAATCCACTACTATTATAGGCCCTCCATATTGCCCATATGCACCTACTGCATCCACAATACGGTCTGCGCCTATCTGTTTGGGGTCTGCTGTATCTATGCGTATGCCTGTTTTAATCCCTGCGCCTACTACTATAGGCTGGCAGCCAAGATATTTTATTATCCCGCTTGTAAACGAATACATCATCTTTGGTACTACAGATGCAATTATTACCTCTGTAATATCTGAAGGGTTATACCCTTTCTGTACAAGGATGTTACAAAGAAGCTCCCCATACTCATCTGAAGTCCTTGGTACTTTTACAGTAAACCTGAACCTTGCAGCAAGTTCCACACCATTAAAAACACCAAATGTAATATCAGTATTTCCAACATCAACTGCTAATAACATGTTTTTGTCCTCGTCTTTCCTGCCTGTTTTAGTCACTAAAGATATATTATAGCCCTGCCGTTTCCTGTTTAAGGAATTTTATGCGGTAATATAATTCAAGTGCTTCCAGTAACTCCCTTTTTCCAGACTGTATCTGTTTAATTTTAAGCACACTGCCTATCTCATCAAACCAGAAATCATCTTCCCTGGAAGTTACATTAAGAAAAAGCCTGCCATCCCTGTCAAACTGTAATGTAAGTATGCCGCCTATTTCAGCAGTATACAATACGCACATAACATTAAGCTCCTCTTTTACAGTTTCTGGAAGCCCTGCAAATTCCTGGTTAAAATAATATTTTTCTTCATATGAGCTTGAAGCGCAAAGCACTACATCCCCATCAGGATTATTATTAGATGTAACCATATAACCCCCTGACCGAAACCTCACCTGACATTACATATTCAGTCCCGTTTTTTGTATCTACTATTAATGCACCATCTTTATTAATACCTCTTGCTATGCCTGTCTGTGTTCTTTCTGCATCCTCTTTCATGCCATAAAAGATTTTTACTTCCTTGTCCATGCTGGCTAATAGTGAATTATATTCTTCAATAAATGGCATAATACTTTTTACTTCTTCAAATTTCTTATAATAACTGCCAAAGCTGTCCACTGTGCACGCAGCAAGCTGCGCCCTGTCCACTTCTTTACCTGTCTGTAAGTAAATTGATGTGGCTGTTTCTTCAATTTCTTTATGAAAATGCCTGTTATTAGCATTAATGCCTATACCTGTTACAACATAATTAATATAATTCATCTCTGAACTCATTTCAGTTAATATGCCACAAATCTTCCTGCCACCAAGCACAATATCATTTGGCCATTTTATAAGAGGTTCTGCATTACAGGTTTCTTTAATTGAATGTACCAGCGCAAGCGCTGTTACCAGTGTTATGCCTGGCACATTTACAGGATTAATTCCTGGCCTTAGTACTATGGACATATAAATCCCTGTGCCCGGTCCTGATTCCCACTGCCTGCCCCTCCTGCCTTTGCCTGCTGTCTGTTTTTCTGCTATTACAAGTGTTCCTTCTTCTGTGCCAGCCTCAGCAAGCTGTTTTGCATAGGTATTTGTTGAATTAATAGTATCAAAACTTTCTACTTTTTTGCATATTGAAGTTCTTGACAGCCTGCTTTCAATATCAGCAGCATAAATTAAAGGCGGGGAAGAAACCAGTTTATAGCCTTTATTAGATACAGATTCTATTACAAAACCATTTTCCCTTAACCAGGCGATATTTTTCCATACTGCCTGCCTTGTAACACCAGCCTTTGCACAAAGCGCCTGGCCTGAAACAAAATTGTCCCCTGCTTCCCTTAATGTCCTTAATATTTCACTTTTCATATTCTGCCCTGCAAATTTATACACCAAGAGTTGCCATTATTACTGCCTTAATTGTGTGCATACGGTTCTCTGCCTCATCAAATACAACTGACTGGGCGGACTCAAATACTTCATCCGTCACTTCAAGCCCTTCTTTGCCAAATTTCCCATATACTTCCATGCCAATCTTTGTCTTAAGGTCATGGAAGGCTGGAAGGCAGTGCATAAATATTGCGCTGTCTGAAGCATTGTCCATTACTGCTTTATTAACCTGGTAAGGTGAAAGCTTGTTTATACGTTCCTCCCATACTTCGTCAGGCTCTCCCATTGAAACCCATACATCCGTATAAATTACATCTGCATCTTTTGTGCCAGTCTGTACATCTTCTGTAAGGGTAACAGAGCCGCCTGATGCTTTTGCATATTCATTGCACTGTTCTACAAGTGCTGCATCCGGGAAATAATCTTTTGATGTACATGCTGTAAAGTGCATTCCCATCTTAGAACATGCAACCATAAGTGAATTGCCCATATTGTAGCGTGCATCACCCATATAGACCAGCTTTACACCTTTTATCCTGCCTAAATGCTCACGTATTGTAAGCAGGTCTGCAAGCATCTGTGTCGGGTGGTATTCATTAGTAAGCCCGTTCCATACAGGCACACCTGCATATCTGGCAAGTTCCTCAACTATTTCCTGCCCATAGCCCCGGTACTCAATACCTTCATACATACGCCCAAGTACCCTTGCTGTGTCAGCAATGCTTTCTTTCTTGCCAATCTGGGAACTAAGCGGCTCAAGGTATGTTACGCCTAATCCAAGGTCATGTGCTGCCACTTCAAATGAACAGCGCGTACGTGTGCTTGTCTTTTCAAATACCAGGGCAATATTACTGCCCTGGTACTGTTTTACCTGTATTCCTTTTTTCTTCTTATCCTTAACATCTGCTGCAAGGTCTAAAAGATACTCTATTTCTTCAGGTGTAAAATCCTTTAATGTAAGGAAATTACGGTTTTTTAAATTAACAGCCATTGTCATGCCATCCCCCGTTTTATTCTTTTGATACTTCTGTTATAGATTTAACAAGCCCTGCCATCCCCTGTATTTCAGAAGGGATAATAATTTTTGTGGCTTTTCCGTCTGCTGCCTTAGCAAATGCTTCAAGGCTTTTAAGTTTAATAACATTTCCTGACGCTGTAGCAGCTGCTTCATTAAGCATACGGATACCATCTGCATTTGCCTGCTGCACCGCAAGTATAGCCTGTGCCTGGCCTTCTGCTTCACGTATTGTAGCTTCCTTCTTAGCTTCTGCACGGAGGATTGCCGCCTGCTTCTCTGCCTCCGCATCAAGGATTGCTGCTGCCTTCTTTCCTTCCGCAACAAGTATTGCAGACTCTTTGCCACCCTGTGAACGCAGGATTGCTTCCCTTTTTTCACGCTCTGCTTTCATCTGCTTTTCCATTGCATCCTGGATTGCTGCTGGTGGTATAATATTCTTAAGTTCCACCCTGTTTACCTTAATGCCCCACGGGTCAGTCGCACTGTCAAGTGATGCCCTCATCTTGGCATTAATGATTTCACGTGATGTAAGGGTCTCATCAAGTTCTAATTCACCTATTATATTACGCAGTGTTGTTGCTGTAAGATTCTCTATTGCCATAATAGGGTTTTCTACACCATATGCGTAAAGCTTAGGGTCAGTAATCTGGTAAAAAATTACTGTATCAATACGCATTGTAACATTATCCTTTGTAATAACAGGCTGTGGAGGAAAGTCAGCGACCTGCTCCTTTAAATCAACCCTTCTTGCAATTCTGTCTATAAACGGGACTTTGAAGTGTATTCCAACGCCCCATGTCGTCTGGTAGCCACCAAGCCTTTCTATAACATACGCCCTGGCCTGCGGTACAACTTTTATGCAAGATACAAGCACTATTGCTATAATAGCAAGTAAAATTAAAATTGGCATTTGCCCTCCCGTCCTGGCAGCTGGTATTTTTGTACTGCTGCCATAAAAATATATTGTGTATTACAATAGCAGTATTAACAGCCCGGCTAGTTATTATAATTAAAGCTGGCTTACAAATACTTTGACTCCTTTAACCTCATCAACAATTACCCTTGCACCAGCAGGTATAATTATATCATCTTTACTGCTCCTTGCTGTCCATTCAAGCCCATTTAATACAATCGTCCCTTTCTGGTTAAAATTGTCTATGGCCTCTGTCACTTTCCCCTCTTTTCCTGCTATACTGTTTACATTTGTCTTTATCCTGTCTTTATTAATCTTCTTTTCTAAAGCAGGACGTGTAAATATAAGCAGCAATATTGATACTACAAGAAAAACTGCAATCTGTGCAAGCCATGGAACACCAAACATTGCAAGCACAAATGCAACTAATGCACCTCCAGCAAACCATATTGTAGTAAGTCCCAGTGTAATAATTTCAATTACCAGCAAAACCGCTAATGCCACCAGCCAGTAAAAAGGTGTCATAATATTCCTCCTCCCTTTAAGAAATGACACCGGCATAACTGCAAGCTATAATACAATGCACCGGTTTTTATTATTTTATATTATTTATGGTAATTGTGCAAGAAAATATTAATAATCTGTCACGTCCGTTTCATAAAAATCCCCATGCCGTGCTTTGCACGGCACAAATAGTAATGAAACCTGCTGTCTTATGGCAAACTTAAAATTATAACTGGAATTTTTATTGTGTGCTAAATTATTCAGACAAACGGGAGATACTGCAATAAAACCCCAGATAATAAAATTAACAGGTTCCAGTTATATCATTCACTTTGCCAGAAGACAGCAGGTTCCATATGCCAGGGCGGGTTTATTCCATGACAGGCGCACTTTAATCCCGCCGGCATTTAAGCACCTGTGTGGCAGAAGAAACATAAGTTTCTTTTGGGGCACAGGGGCTTTATGTGCCGCTGCGTGGGTTAACGTAACGCAATGTATGCAAAAGCCATGTCT
>JAAWKM010000107.1 GCA_022797375.1 Lachnospiraceae bacterium | reverse complement strand
TTTGCACAAAAAAAGTGCAAAATGGCACTGTAAAACTCATATTTTTGACGAAAAGCATGTCAAAAATCTTCGCATTTTTATGGAAGGCTGAACTGTTACAAATTTTATACTATTTATGCTGTTTGAAAACTTAAAGAATATGACGATAAATATATAGAGTGCAACTGACATATATTTGCAGGAAAGGCGGAGAATATTATGGATAATCCAAAAATAAACCCTTTAAATGCCCATGCTGCTGGCAACAGGCAGACCCAGGCGCAGGCAAGGCAGCACCAGGCAGCTGGCAGAAACAATTCCGCTTCTGTACAGGCTAATTCTGCCAGTGCTGCAAGGACTAAAGATTTTGGTGTGGTACAAAGCCCTGGAAGGCTTTATGAAGGTGATATTATCAGGGGTGAGGTTTCTGACCTGTGTAATAATGACATAACTATTACTCTTGAAGACAATACAATACTACGGGCTAAAATTACGGGAAACCCAATGCTGTCTATAGGGCAGACTGCCGCTTTCAGGCTTGGCGGGGTTTCTGGCGGAAGCATATTGCTTGAAGCTATTAAAAACAGTTTTACTGAGACGGAACTCACACTTATTAATAAAGCACTTGATGAAGCAGGGCTTCCGCCAACACAACACAACCAAAGCGCTGTTAAGGCACTTATGGATAATATGCTCCCAATTAATAAAGAATCCATACAGCACCTTATGCAACAGTCATATGATTATAAGACCAATGATATGAATACTCTTGCAATAATGAACCGCCTTATGATGGATATTAATGCTGATACAGTAAAACAGTTCAGCAGTTATATGAACGGGTCACACCAGCTTTTAGGGCAGATACAGGATTTTGCCCAAAATATACCTGCACTCCTTAATACGCTTGCAAGCGGCGGGGCTTCTGGTACATTGTCCGCATTTGGTGAAAAGCTTCTATCTATAGCGCTTTATGACAATACAGGCAGTACTGGCAGCCTGGCAGATGGTACACTGTCTGTTTCACAGCTCACAGCAAGCCAGATGCAGGAACTTATGGAACTTTTATCAGAAACACCTCTCACAGAGGATGTCATTGTACAGCTTAAGGATGGTACATTATCTGTACATGATGCCCTGGCTTTAATACGGGATGCAATTATATCTGGCACTGCCAAAATGCCTGAAGGTATTACCCAGGAAAGCATTACAGACCAGCTTTTCCTTATAAATATGGCACTTGGACAGGGTGATGGCGAAGAAGCTGTAATGCAGCAGACAGAGAACAGTATTAAGAACATTCCACCTTCAGATGTAAATATTACGGCAGAAACAGAAGAAGAAACCAGCAGTGGAACTAAGACAGACAACCGTCCTGGAAATGCAGAAATAACAGAAGGGCAGGCAGATAATACAGCAGACAAAGCTGGCAGCAGGTTTAACTTTGCTAATAAATTTTTACAGACTATTACAGAAACTGCAAAAAATTCCTTTAATAATACATTAAACTTTTTACAACAGGCTGCCACACCTGGTACAAAGCAGGAACTGCCACAAATCCATACAATTATTGACACACTTGCAGATTTATATAACAAGGAAAGCAGGCAGAGCGACAGCCTGGGTTCATTCCTTACAGCAAGTGAACGCAATGAATTGCTTGCAAAATTTGATTCCCTGCCTGTCAGTAAATCATTTATTAATAAAGTTGTCTCAGGGGAAGCAACTGCTAAAGAGGTTATTACAGTTGTTAAAAATATCATACCACTTGCAGAACCTTCTGCTGTACAGGGGCTTCTGGGCTCACATGTATTTGAAAATATACTTGGAAAGTTTTTACAGTCATCCTGGACGCTTACTCCTGATAAATTAAAAAAAGATGGGGAAGTAAACTCATTTTATGATAAAATGAAAACACAGCTCAGGCAATTTGAAGGTCTTATACAGACTGCACTTTCAGGTGAAGATTCAGATAATATGGGACGCTCAGCGCATGATATGGAGAGTAATATTGAATTTATGAAGACATTAAGTGAAACTTTTTCATACTTACAAATGCCTTTAAAGCTTCAGAACCAGGACGCACATGCCGATTTATATGTATATACGCAAAAAGAGAAACTTAAACACAACCCTGAGAATGTACATGTACTTCTCCATCTTACTCTTGAGCACCTTGGAGATATTGACATTTACCTGGATAAGAAGAAAAATGATATAAATGCAAAGTTCTCTCTTGAAGATTTGCCATCTATTGATTTAATCAGGACTAATTCTGATATATTAAAAAGTGCATTGAACGGGCAGGGTTATTCCTGCCAGGTCGATGTTTCACAGGCTGGCGCAGGCACAAGTACTGTTAATGAATTTGTTGATGCCAAAATTAACACATCTGCAACAGCTGATATGAAGCGCTTCTCATTTGATATTAGAGCATAGATTGAAAAGGCAGGTAATACCTGCCTTTTCTGCTTTTTAATTTCCAGTCCCTGGTTTCAGACAATTTTCTTCTTCTATACAATTTTTTACTGTACCATCAAATATATAGTCAAATACAGGTGACATGCCTACAAATTCACATCCATACACTGTAAAGCCGTCGTCACGCTGTTTTCTCCTTACAATCCTTACAACGCAGTTAATGCTGTCCCTTCCATCTTCAAACTTAAGCCTTGAGTCAAAATAAAAACCTATTGGAAGTACGCTTTTTGTTATAAAACCTATCCCATATTTTGATATATCAATAACTTCTATAGGTGCATTAATATTGCTTACATGTACATTATTCTGCTTAAACACAGAAGAAACCTGGAGATGCATTATTGCTGGCACTCTCTGGCCTCTTCTGTTTTCAACTTCAGTTACCTGCTCATCTTCCATAATCTCCTCCCATACTATAACATGCATTCATACCTGTGTTAAAAACATGTTATAAAAGTTCCTTAAGAATTGCATTTACTGTTGCAGGGTCTGCCTTACCTTTCATTTCTTTCATTATCTGCCCAACAAGGAAACCTGCTGCCTTCTTCTTGCCATTATGGTAATCTTCTACAGGCTGTGGGTTTTCTTTTATAACTTTCTGTACCACCTCTCTTAATGCCCCATCATCTGACACAGCTTTAAGGCCATTTTCTTCAACATATTTTTCAGGGTCAATATCATTATCAAACATTTTTTCAAATACTTCCTTGGCTGTCTGGCTGTTTATTGCCCTGGCTTCCGTAAGGTTTACAAGCTTAGCAAGGTTTTCTGGTGAAAACTTAAGCTGTGAAGGCTCTATATCATTTTCTTTCATAAGACGCATTGTTTCAACCATAAGCCAGTTTGATACCTTTTTAGGGCTGTTGCATATAGCAGAAGCCTTTTCAAAAATATCTGCAAGATGTTTGTCACCTGTAATAATCTGGGCGTCATATTCTGGAATTTTAAATTCTTCTTTGTAACGTTTTAACTTTTCATCACGGAACTCTGGCTGTGCTGCCCTTATTTCTTCCAGCCATTTATCACTTATAACTATTGGCACAAGGTCTGGTTCCGGGAAATAGCGGTAATCCTGTGCATCTTCTTTTGAACGCATTGCATATGAATATTCTTTATTGTCATCCCAGCGTCTTGTTTCCTGTATTACTTTGCCACCTGATTCAATTATATCAATCTGGCGCTCTTTTTCTGCCTCAACCGCCCTTGCAATTGCCTTAAATGAATTAAGGTTTTTCATCTCTGTACGTGTGCCAAACTCTTCTGCCCCGGCTTCCCTTATGGAAAGGTTTACATCTGCGCGCATTGAACCTTCCTGCAGTTTACAGTCTGATGCACCAAGGTACTGTATAATAAGGCGCAGTTTGTCAAGATAAGCTATTACTTCATCTGCTGAACGCATATCTGGCTCTGAAACAATCTCAATAAGCGGCACGCCTGAACGGTTAAAGTCTACAAGGGAACTCTCACCCCATTCATCATGAACCAGCTTCCCGGCATCTTCCTCCATATGGATTTCATGTATGCCTATAGTTTTAGTACCGCCGTCTTCTGTTGTAATCTCAATTCCCCCATCCCTGCATATAGGGTAATAAAGCTGTGATATCTGGTAATTCTGTGGATTGTCAGGATAAAAATAGTTCTTACGGTCAAATTTACAGTTCTGTGTAATCTTGCAGTTAGTGGCAAGACCCACAGCAGCAGCATATTCAACTACCTTTTTATTTAAAACAGGAAGAGAGCCGGGCATACCCGTACAAACAGGACATGTATGCGAATTTGGCGCACCCCCGAACTCTGTAGGGCATGAACAGAAGATTTTAGTTTTAGTTGCAAGCTCTACATGCACTTCAAGTCCAATAACTGTTTCATACTGTTTCATTAATAAACCTCCATTCTGCTTTCCGTCTATGCAAGCGGGCTGTATTTATACTCTCCCGTCTGCTCAAACGAATATGCTGCACGTATTATATTTTTCTCTTTAAAACAATTACCTAAAACCTGCATCCCTATAGGAAGGTTTTTGCTGTCCATGCCACAAGGTACAGTTATTCCTGGAAGCCCCGCAAGGTTTGCTGAAATTGTATAAATATCACCAAGGTACATTTTAAGCGGGTCACTTAAGCTCTGTCCAAGTGCAGGGGCTGTAGATGGTGCAGCAGGCCCAATTATCACATCATATTTGCTAAATGCATTGTCAAATGCTTTTTTAATAAGTGCTTTTGTTTTAAGTGCTTTTATATAATATGCATCATAGTAGCCGGAACTAAGTACAAATGAACCAAGCATAATCCTTCTTTTTACTTCTGCACCAAAACCTTCTGAACGCGTCTTTTTATACATGTTATGAAGCCCGTTATAGTCCTCTGTGCGGAATCCATATTTTACACCATCGAACCTTGCAAGGTTTGAGCTTGCTTCTGCACATGCAATTATATAGTACGCAGGTATTGCATAATCAACAAGGCTTAAGTTAAATTCTTCAATAACTGCACCTTTCTTTTCAAGCTCTTTTACAGCATCCAGGACTGCTTCTTTTACTTCACTGTCCAGCCCGTCACCGAAATAATCAGATGGTATGCCTATTTTCATGCCTTTTACATCATCAACAAGTGCAGATGTAAAATCATAATCATTGCGGTTAACAGATGTGGAGTCTTTTTTATCATATGATGCAATTATCTCCAGTACAGTTGCACAGTCAGTAACATCCTTTGCAACTGGTCCTATCTGGTCAAGTGAAGAACCATATGCTATAAGCCCGTAACGTGAAACCGTCCCATAAGTAGGTTTTATCCCTGTAACACCACAGAATGAACTTGGCTGCCTTATAGAACCGCCTGTATCTGAACCAAGTGCATAAGGGCATTCACAAGCCGCTACAGCAGCACATGAACCGCCAGATGAACCACCTGGCACATGTCCTGTATTCCAAGGGTTCTTTGTAACACCATAAGCAGATGTTTCAGTAGTACTGCCCATAGCAAATTCATCCATATTTGTCTTGCCAATAATTACAGCCCCCGCCCTTTCAAGGTTAAGGACTGCTTCTGCTGTATATGAAGGCACATAATTTCCAAGTATCTTTGAACTGCATGTCGTAAGCAGCCCTTTTGTACACATATTGTCCTTTATTGCAACAGGTACACCAGCAACAGGACCTTCAAGTTTCCCTTCATCAATTAATTTCTGCACTTCCTCCGCACGCTTTATGGCACCTTCCCTGTCAACAGTGACAAAACTGTTGACAGCAGCTTCTTTTGCCTCTATTGCATCCAGGGCGGCCTGGGTGGCCTCTGGTGCAGATATTTCTTTATTCTTTATTTTCTCTCCAAGCCTTGTGGCTGTCAAATTCATTAAAGACATTTTTCCCTCCATTAAGTTACAACCAAACTATACTATAGTTTTAGGAACTACAAAACAATCCTCTTTTCTTTCTGGTGCATTGGCAAGTGTAATTTCCCGGCCATCACCATTACACACTTCATCTTCCCTGAATACATTCTTAACTGGAAAAATATGTGACATAGGCTCTACACCATCTGTATCCAGTTCATTAAGCTTGTCTATATAATCAAGCATCCTCCCCATATCCTTCTTTGCCTGTTCCTTCTCTTCACTGTCCAGTTCAAGTTTAGCAAGGATTCCTACATACTCAATAGTTTCGTCTGAAATAATATTTGCCATAACTGCCCTCCTGTAAACGGACGCATAATTTGCCTAGCCAAACAGCCCGCTAAAAAAGTCTTTTATTGCATTAAATATATTTGCGAAAAAGTCACCTACTTTTTCCGCAAGACCCTTTGTATCAACTTTGCTAAAATCAATTCCTGCATCTTTAAGCTTATTATAAATTTCTGATGCCTGCTCTTTTATAGCATCAACATCTATATCAACCTCTGAAACCTTTTTAAGCATTGCTGTAAGTTTTTCAACATCTTCTTCTTTAATATTTATTTTAAGGGCTTCTGCTGATGCTTCCACTGCATCCCTTATATCATTTTCTGATGAAAGTTCCTCTTCAAAAATCTTCTGTTTCGCAGCAGCCACAAGCTGTACTACCTTATCATTGTCACCAATGCTTTCTGCAACTTCTGCTGTCGTTACAAGCTCATCTGTTGCTGTGTCCATTGTGCTTTCCGGGATATCCTGTCCTGTCATAACAGAATAAGCCTTCATCGCACCTACAAGTGCCGAAGTCCCTGATATATTAAATGGGGCAGCAACTGTAACTTTAGCATCACTTAAACCTGCTGTTATTAATGCATTACAGTACATTCCTGATGTACAGTAATTTACATTATTAGTTGACACTAAAATACCACTTCCCTCTTCAGTTTTTACTACCATTACTGATGAAAGCGCCCTTGTACCTATTACTGACGGGTCAAGATAATCTCCAAGATAATCATGTTCATCCTTGTTAGTGACTTCTATTGTTTTATAATCTGCAAGCCCTGCTTCTGTAATTCCGAAGATATTTAAAACAGAAGTTTTCTCAGATGGTTTTAAATCTGCACCAAATGCAATGTATTTATCATAAGCAGATGCTGGAACTGCATCTGCCTTTACTTGAATAGGTAATATAGCCGCCAGTACAAAGACTGTAAAGGCTGTACATAAAACCAGTTTCATTCTTTTTATCATATATTTGCATCACCTGCTTTTATTCGTTCCATTGCCTTCTTAGTATTTTCAAGACTTCCAAATGCTGTCAGCCTGAAATATCCTTCACCACTAGGCCCGAAGCCTGAACCTGGTGTACCAACAATATTAAGGTTTTCCAGAAGATAGTCAAAAAATTCCCATGAAGTCATGTTATCTGGTGTCTTAAGCCAGATATAAGGTGCATCTGTACCTCCATATATTTCATAACCTGCAGCTTCCAGCCCTTCTCTTATAATCTTTGCATTATTCATATAATATGCAATCTGTTCTCCTGTCTGCCTTCTGCCTTCTTCTGTATAAACTGCTGCACCTGCTGCCTGTATAATATAAGGTGCACCATTAAACTTAGTGCCATGACGGCGTGCCCATAAACTGTGGAGTGTTACCCCGCCACATTCCAGTTCTTTTGGAATAACAGTAAATCCAAGACGTGTGCCTGTAAAGCCAGCATTTTTAGAAAAGCTTCTAAGTTCAATGGCACATGCCTTAGCCCCTTCACACTCATAAATAGAATGTGGCACGCCAGGGGTTGAAATATATGCCTCATATGCAGCATCATAAATAATAACTGCACCTGATTTTAATGCATAATCAACCCATACCTGTAGCTGCTCTTTTGTTATTGTTGTACCTGTAGGGTTATTTGGGAAACAAAGGTAAATTATATCTGGTGTTTCCGCTGGTATTTCAGGGCAGAAATTATTTTCCTTTGTACAAGGCATATAAATTACATCTGACCATTTCTCTGTAGCAGGGTTATAAACACCTGTACGTCCTGCCATTGCATTTGTATCAACATATACAGGATAAACCGGGTCACAAACTGCAATTTTATTATCCTGTGCAAAAATATCACCTATATTTCCTGAATCACTCTTTGCACCATCACTTATAAATATCTCATCTTCCTCAATACTGCACCCGCGGTTTTTATAATCATTTACAGATATTGCTGTACGCAGAAATTCATACCCAAGTTCCGGGGCATATCCCTTAAATGTTTCTTTCTTTGACATTTCATCTACTGCGCTGTGAAGCCTCTCAATAATAGCCTTTGAGAGAGGCAGTGTCACATCACCTATTCCAAGACGTATAATATTGCCTGCCTTGCCAGGATTAGCCTCACTGTATGCTTCAACCTTCTTTGCTATTGTAGAAAATAAATAGCTTCCTGGTAATTTGAGATAATTGTCATTAATTTTAAACATTTTATAACCACCTTTCATGTATTGGATTACTTATATTATAATTAATTAGTTACCGTGTATTACTATTCACAGCTGCGCTGTTTATAGTAACATTATTTGTACTGGCTTACATTAGAACTGTCAACCCTTTCAAATGGCACATAGACATACTTGTTATCCTTTGTTGCACCCTCTATATTGCTTATTGAACCGCCTTTTGCAAGCTCTGCAGCTGCCTTTACTGCATATTCGCCCTGCCCCTTTGCAGACTGGTATACAGTAAAAACCATTTTACCATCTTCAATAGACGCACACCCGTCTGCTGTAGCATCTACGCCAAGCACTGGCGCATCTGACGGGTTAATGTTATTTTCAGCATATGCATCAAGTACCCCAAGTGCCATTGAATCATTATTACTTGCAACAAAATCATATGGCTGTCCAGTTGACAGAAATATATTAAATAAGTCTTTTGCCTGTACCTGGTCCCAGTTTGCTGTATCTTTAAATACCACATTTACAGTTTTACCTGACTCTTTAAGTGCCTGTAAAAGCGAATCTGTCCTCCCTTTTGTAGCAGAATGCCCAAGCTCACCTTGAATAATTACTATATTTACCTCTTCTTTGCCCTGGCTGTTCTCCAGAATATACTCAGCCTGGTATCTGCCTGCATCGGCTTCGCTTGACCCGACATACACATATTTATCAGCCTTAAGCCTCTTATCATCTGGACAACTGTTATAAAAGACTATTGGTATGCCACCCGCAATCTCCTCCAATTCAAGCGCTGTATCTGTATTAATAGGATTACATAATATTACATCATAGCCTTCCTGTACTGCCTTTTTAATCTGTGCAACCTGTGTTTCAAGAACACCCCCTGCATCTTCTGCAACAAATTCTGCTCCAATGTCTGCAGCTTCTTTTTCCGCTGCTGCTATAAGCGAAGTCCTGAAAGTATCAGCCTGTGATACTGTAAGATATATCCTTATTCCGCTGCCATTCCCTGTGCCTGTGCTGCTGCACCCTGCCAGCACATTAATACACAATATACATGACAGAAATAAACTTATAACTTTCTTCATAGTGCCTTGTCTCCTTTCTGCCTGTTTATATTTTAAATGTGTTAATCTGTTTTGACAGCCTTTCCGCTGTTTCTGCAAGGACTTTTGAATCTCCTGCTACTTTATGGCTGTTATCTGAAATTGAATTTGCCTGTACTACCATATTTTCAGAGGTTGCAAGTATTTCATCAGAGCTTGCCGCCTGCTCCTCTGATATTGCTGCAACAGTTGTTGCTACTTCATCAACTTCTCCAACCTTGCTTATCATATGTGCTATCATACCATTAGTTTCTTCAATATTCTTATATATAATATCAAATGTCTCTAATGCTGTATATATAAGCTGGCTGCTTTCATCAATATTCTTTGAGCTTGTACCAGCCTGTACTACTGCATTATTAACAAGTTCCCTGATTTCATCAATAAGCTTTGTAATATTACCTACAGAATCCGTGCTGTTTTGTGCAAGCTGCCCAATCTGCGCTGCAACTACTGCAAATCCTTTACCCATTTCACCCGCCCTTGCTGCCTCTATAGAAGCATTTAACGACAAAAGATTTGTTTCATCTGCAATATCACCAATTAATGCAACTATCTTAGTAATCTCCTCAGAAGCTTCACCAACCTTATCTACAGCCGCATTCAGTTCACTGATTGAAGTACTTATATCTTTCATAGCAACGCCAATCTTCTGCATATCCGAACGCCCTTTATTGGATATGCTGACAGTTTCCTGCATTTTTTCATCAACATGGCCGCTATCCTCATGTGTATCTGTAACAACCATTGCAAGCCTTGTCGCATTTTCTGCAATTTCATTTACAGATATAGAAAGCTGGTCAACCGTTGTATTAAGCTCTGACATTGAATTTGCCTGTGTCTGGGCTGAACTGTAAAGTTCTGATGATATACTGTCGCTGCTCCATGCCTGTTCACTTAACTGGCTTGAAATATTATGTATATCTTTCAATATATCACGCATTGATGCCATAAACTGCTTAACACTTCCACCCATAAGTGCAATTTCATCATGCCCTTTTATTTCAACATCTACAGTAAAATCACCTGAAGACATAGTAGTAATAGCGTTAGTAATCCTGCTTACAGGGCGTATCATTATATTAACAACACGGTCAATAAGCACACAGAGAAGTAATATTAAAACAATTCCTATAAGAACCAGCTTTGTCCGCAAGGCATTAACATCTGCCAGAACAAGTGATTCAGGAACATATGAAACAAGTATCCAGTTTGTTCCCAAAATCTCTTCAAAGACTGTCATATTGCCTTCTACAGAAGAATATGCCAAATCATTCTTATTAATCTTGCCATCAAGTGCTGTAAAATATTTATCTTCTTTATTATCACCAAGTCCTGTTGAAATAACAGATGAATCCCTGTGGGCAATTATTTTTCTGGTGTCTTTGTCTACAAGAAATGCATGTGCACCTTCCATATCAATAAATGAATTTACTATTATTGAAATTTTATCTATGGACAAATCGGCAGATATAACCTTTAGCACACCAGAACCATCATTTAAAATACCTGTTGCACTTACAACATCATTGCCATCATCATTTTTATAAGAACTTGTATATGCCATATTCTTTCTTGTAATGCCTTGCTTATACCATACAGATTCCGTGGCATTATTAATTGTAAGCCCCGACTGTGATGCCTTTACAACACTTCCATCCGAACCAGCAATATATATGCCATCCTTAAAATTGGGGTTAAATCCATAATACCCATCAATAACTGCCTGTAACTCTGCACTGCCTGGCCTTGTTGTTTCAATATTCTGCTTCGCCATCTTAAATGAAGCAAGGTTTTCATTAAGCCATGCTTCTATCTGCGTCGCCTGTTTGCTTACTGACAGTTCCAGCAGGTTATGTGATGAATTTTCGAGAAGCTCTTTAGATATCTTGTATGAAAATAATACAAGCACACCAACTATTACAATAACTACTGGTATAATAATTCTGAGAAGCTTAAACTTTATAGAAGTTACCCTTACCCTTTTCTCTTTTTTTTCCTTTACCCTCTCCATAGCCACCTCCTGGTAATTAACCATTCTCCTTGGTTATGCCTGGGAACCACTTTTAATAAAAATCTCCATGTCACCTTCAGTGGCTAAAATAGTAAATGTGAAATATTTTCCACACCATACCCCTAGGCTGTTTTTCATATTGTTATTATACAATTTATCATACAGCTTAGTCAACAAATCTTTATAAAAAGCGCACATCCGCTTCATAAAATTTCCAGTTATCCTTTGCTTGGGGACGGACGCAGGGTTTCCAGTGCCAGGGCGGGTTTATTCCACTCCAGGAAAGCATGTCGCAGACATGGCTTTTGCACGCATTGCGTTACGTTAACCCACGCAGCGGCACATAAAGCCCCTGTGTACCAAAAGAAACTTATGTTTCTTCTGCCACACAGGGGCTTAAATGCCGGCGGGGTTAAAGTGCACCTGTCATGGAATAAACTTAAGCCCTGGCATATGGAACCTGCTGTCTTCTGGCAAAATGAATAATATAACTGGAAATTTTATTGTGTGTTAAATTATTCAGACAAACGGTAGATACTGTGGTATTATTTATATAATAATAAATGTAATAATTTAGCTGGGCAAGTACTGGTGCTGATAGCTGTACCTTGTTATTTTTGTACAAAAAAGCAGCGTGCCTGGCGTAAAAACAACCAGACACGCTAAATATGCCCCTGCCAAGGATTTTATGCCCCGCCTTATCCGGGCTGCCTCTTAATCCCTGCACAATCGGCGTGACAGGATTTGAACCTGCGGCTTCTGCGTCCCGAACGCAGCGCTCTGCCAAACTGAGCCACACGCCGTTTTATAATGAACCTGTAAATAAAAACTGGCAATATATTAATATTTGACATTTGTTATCATATACTTATGGGCAAAATTTGTCAATGGTTTTTTACATAAAATCCACGGTTTTTGAACCAGTAAATAATTTATAAACAAATCATTAAAACTTTATGGATTACTATGCTATACTTAATTGTATTATACGATTTTAAGGAGATA
>JAAWKM010000106.1 GCA_022797375.1 Lachnospiraceae bacterium | reverse complement strand
ATTTTGTTCCAAAATCATGCAAAATGGCGCCATAAAACTCGTATTTTTGGCACAAAACATGCCAAAAATCCTCGAATTTCATTGACTGTGAATAGTAACTAAAATTTCCAGTTATTCTGTGCCAGGAAACGGACGTGTATCTTCTTTTGCGGATGCTGGCTTTGTTTATATTTTTATGATAAAATAATTTTATAAGAAATATTAACCTGGTATTTTGGAGGTATTATAAATGATAATAGAAGCGGGAAAGGATGATGTAAGTTTAATAGCAGGTTTAGCAGTTTTGTTGTGGAATGATAATTCTATTGAGGATTTAATAGAAGAGTTTTCGAGAATTATAATAAATGATAATGCTAAAATTTTTATTAGCTATAAAGATGATATTCCTATAGGGTTTGCACAATGCCAGCTAAGACATGGCTATGTAGAAGGGACTGGGACAAGCCCTGTAGGATATCTGGAGGGGATTTTTGTAAAGGAGGGTTTCCGTCGTAAGGGATATGCGGGGGAACTTCTGGCTGCATGTGAACAATGGGCACATATAAAAGGCTGCAAGGAATTTGCAAGTGACTGTGAACTAGATAACATGATTAGCGTTACTATTAAGCCGTAAGGCTGAATAGTAACAAGTATTTAGATAAGTATAGGAGGATGTTATGCAAGGATATAACTTGCTTGTTGTATTTGATGAAAACAGGGAAAAATTGCTTATGTGCAAACGGCTGAAAAATCCATATAAGGGGCTGGGGAATTTTACTGGCGGTAAAATTGAACCTGGAGAGACTGGTATTGATGCGGCATACAGGGAACTTAGGGAAGAGGCGTCAATTGGCAGGGACGATATCCTGCTTACACATTTAATGGATTTTTATTATTATCTGGATGAATGTTATGTTGAAGTTTATGTTGGACGGCTTAATAAATTTGTTGAGGTTTCTGGTGATGAAAATGAGCTGTACTGGTCTTCGCTGGATAATGATTTTTTTGATTGTGGAAAGTATGCAGGGGAAGGGAATATAGGGCATATCCTTATGCATGTTGAAATGGCAAGGGAACAGCTTTTGAAATAGGTTTTATTTTGAAATGCAGCATATTTGGAGGAAATTGCATGGAAGAAATTTATATAAACAATAAGAATAATTATTACCAGAGATTTGAAGTTTTGAAAACAAACAGAAATAAAAGATATAAATATAATGAGTTTCTGGTGGAGGGTGTACGGAGTTTAAAGGAAGCAGTAAAAAATGGATGGAATATAAAGTCTTTAATTTATGATAAGAATAACTTGTCAGACTGGGCAAAGAGCATGGTTTCAGATGTAAAGACAGAGGTTAATTACTGTCTTGCACCAGGACTTTTAAAGGAGTTAAGTGGCAAGGCAGATACTTCAGAACTAATGGCGGTTATTGAAATGCGTGAGGACTGCCTGGATAATATAAAACTTTCAGAAACCCCGTTTATTGTTTTATTTGACCGCCCTTCTAATAAAGGAAACCTGGGTACTATGATACGTTCATGTGATGCACTTGGTGCAGATATGTTAATTATTACGGGACATGCTGTAGATTTATATGAGCCAGATGTTGTTGTTTCTGCTATGGGTTCTTTTTTTAACCTGTCAGTAATAAGAACCAGTGACAATAACCTGCTTTATAATTATGTTAATAAATTAAAAGAAGAATATCCGGGCTTTACTGTTGTGGGAACTACAGCACACAAGGAAAACCCCGTTTATAACGTGGATTTAAAAGTGCCTTTAATGCTGATGATGGGAAATGAAACTATGGGATTAAATAAAGCATTTAAAGAATATTGTGATATTTTATGTACTATACCAATGTCTGGCAAATCATATGCAACTTCATTTAATGTAAGCTGTGCTGCCTCTGTTTTAATGTACGAAGTAACAAGGCAGAGAGGGATTTTATAAGGCGCTGCGCTGTATTTAATTTAAAGGAATTGTAACACTTTCGTAATTGAAAACACCTGCCTTGTATGCTAAAATCTGCTATATATAAAGCATATAAGGGAACGGGGATGGTAATATGTACAGGGGATGGCGCAGTTTTATAAGGACAGTTTTTAGTATATTGCTTTGCCTGCTGCTGGCTGTGCAGGCTTCTGCTGGCAAAACTGATTATTCCAGATATCCAGATACTAAATATGAGTGGTATATTATCAGGAAAAGCGGGCATGAAAAAGCAGGCGGCGGAATACCTGCTGGAATGGACTTGTCAAAGTATAAGGCATATTTCCAGAATACGGAAACAGACGAAAAAGTTATCTATCTTTCATTCGACTGTGGATATGAAAATGGATATACCAGAAAGATTTTAAAGACATTGAAAAAACACAATGCAAAGGCAATATTTTTCCTGACAAAGCCATTTATTGAAAGCAATCCTTCGCTTGTAAAAAAGATGAAAAAGCAGGGGCATCTTACAGGCAACCATACAAGCACACATCCAAGCCTGCCAGGCAGGTCTGTAAAGGAAATTAGAAAAGAGATAAAGGATTGTGAGGAAGCGTTTAAAAAAGTAACTGGCTGTGAATTAGACCCTTTTATACGCCCTCCAATGGGGGAATTTAGTGAAAGAAGCCTTCAGGTAACTAAAGATATGGGGTACAGCACAATTTTGTGGAGCATGGCATATTATGACTATGATGTAAATAACCAGCCTGGAAAAGATTATGTTGTAAAGCACTTTAAGGATAACTACCATAAAGGCGCACTGCCGCTTATACATAATGTTTCAAGTTCAAACTGTGAAGCACTGGATGATGTCCTGTCATATCTTGAAAAGAAAAAGTACCGTTTTGGGACTCTGGATGAATTTGCACTTGAAAAAGGTACTTTAAAGATTAAATGTGCTGACAAAGAATATGATGGTGAACCAGCGGAAGTAAAAATAATAAAGAATACAAATAAAAATGCCAGGATAACATATATATTTAAAGATGCAAAAGGCAGAATTATAAAAGAAGCAACAGAGCCTGGCACTTATACAGTAACAGCAGTGGCAGAGGCTACAAGGAAATATTGTATTACCACTAGCAATGAAGTGCAATTTAAGATTAAAGCAGCATTCCATATATAGATGTTTAGAAGTTTGCGCCAGCCGTACAGCTGGCGTTTTTTATCTGTAATATTCTATGGTTTCTGTATTTCATTGGCGAGTTCAAATCCTTTTTTTGCTGCAATTACGGCTATAAATTCATTAATTATTGCAGCGGCTGCAATTGTACCTTGTATAATTTGTACAAGTTCTGGTGCGGAAACCAGTGTAGAACAGATAATTCCAGTAAATACAAGGGAAACACCAGAGTGGGGCAGCAGTGTAAGTCCGAGATATTTGCAGACAGTATCAGGCATATGTGTGAGTGTTGCGCCAATTCTGGCACCAAAGTATTTGCCAAAGCTTCTTGCTGCAATATAAATAAACGTATATAAGCCAGCCCCAAGAATAAGATGGTAATCTAAAGGTGCCCCAAGGTCAACAATAGCGGTGAGAAGAGCCAGCCCAAGTACAGGGGAAAAGTAATTACTGGCGTTAGCCAGTTGTACAGGTGTGAGCATATTGGAAAACACTGCTGAAAATGAAACTCCCATCAGCATATAATTCAATGTAATGTTAGAAAGAAGGCGGGTGTTTAATAACCATCCAGCCATCATTGTAACTGTAATACCGCTAAGTAGTATAGCCAGTATACTGGCTTTTTTTTCTGTTTTACAAAGGAGCAGTCCCACAGGAAACCCCACTATAACTCCAATCAGGACAGGGAGAAAAATCATAACAGGAATCATGTACAGTGGCACTGTACCACCAGAAACCTTGCCAGCTACTAAAGAATTTATGGTAAAAAAGATAACAATGCCAACCACATCATCTAATATAGCCATAGGCAGCAGTGTGCTTGTAACAGGTCCTTTTGCATTAAATTCATTGATAATTGACAGTGCAGGGGCTGGTGCGGTAGCAAGTGCAATCCCGCCAAAGACAAAAGCGAGGTAAACTGGTACTTTTGTTATGGCAAAAAGGATGCCAAAGGCAAGGGAAACAGATGTAAAAGTTCCAAGGGACTGTGCTAATGTTGTGGTAATAAGTGCCTTTCCTGAACGCTTTAGTTTGTTCCATACCAGTTCAGAACCAAGCATTAAACCAAAGGCACATTGCATCCACATAAGGATTATTTTGTACCAGCCTGCATCCAGGATATTCTGTGGCATCAGTTCCAGGGCATGAGGGCCTGATAATATACCAACCGCCAGCCATCCCAGTATGGAGGGCATTTTAAATTTTGTCATAAGTTTACCAGCTAAAAATGCCAGTATCAGTATTGCTGCCCACTTTAAGATATAAACTGCCATATTAATTCTCTCCTTCCGCAATCCCATACAACATAAAATCTAAAAGTTGTGGGAGTATTTTTTCATGTAATTTAATTTTTTCTTCTAAAGCAGCATTGCTAAAAGCCGGGCTGCTGAAATAACAATTAAACATTGTCTGCATCATATGAAAATAGGAAATGGCGTCTTCCTTTGCCACTGTGTCCCGCAAAGTAACAGAATTCAATATTTTTCTTGCCATCTGTTCATTCAGTTTGTTAAATTCTGAAAGGGCGGAAGCTGTTTCTTCAGTTAAATGGACAGGAGGGCTGAGCAGTGCCTCAAATAATATATGTGCCTCATCCGGATACAAGGCAAAAGCATCCATACGGGCAGCCAGATAACTTTCTGGATGTTCTGTGATGTCCTGTTTCTGGATATGATGTATCAGTTTTTGGCAACTAGTACCAAGACAGGCCAGGTACAAATCATCTTTTCCACTGAAATTGTGGTACAGAAGCCCTTTATTGATGCCAGTTTTACAGATATTATTTACAGTCCCGCCAGAATATCCATTTTTGCCAAATTCGCTTAAGGCAGCTTCAATAATTTTTGAAACAGTAAGCTCTGTTTTATCACTTTTTTTCATAATTTAATATATCTCCAAATCTATATTATTGACTAACTGGTCTATAATATTATAACAATTATTGACTAGTTAGTCAATAATATATTTATCTGTGGTGCAAGATAGAATAGTATAGAAACTTATGTGTTTATATAGTATAGTGTATTATAAAGATAAGTGAAAAATAATATAGCTGCCAGACTGCTAAAACCGGCAAGAGGGGGGATATTTTGGATTATAACAGGTTTATTACAGAGATTAAAAAATACTGGGATTTACGTAATAAGGGATTAAAAAAACAGGCTAATAGTTTTTTATTTGAATTTACAGGCAGTTTCAGCAAGGATGTTTCCAGGGAGGATGAAGACAGGATTTTTTACCAGTTTTGCCATGAGTATCTTGATGAATTAAAATTTCCAGAGGAAGATGGCCTGCCATTCCAGATAACAGAACTTTTGTATAATTATTTTTGCCGTGAATGTATAAAAAATAAAATGCCACAGTTGAGGTGGGCATACCAGATTTATGGAACTGGGTTTAATCCAGATGCTTCTAAATATAATGATGCTTCATATAATGTTTTGGAACAGGCATATATGCATGAACAATGTGACCAGCAGACAGTGGATTTTTATTTTGATGAGCAGATAAACAATTTTTTATGGTTTGGACAGCACCATTTTCCAGAAGACTGCCTTATTACTTATGAGGATTTTGTTAATAAAATAAAGATGGCAGATAAAATCCTTAAAGAAAAACCAGTGAAGCCATCACTTGTAGAAGAATTTGAGTATTATGTAAAGTTGTATGGCATTTATTTTAACTGGCATAATAATGGCAGGCAAGACAGCTTTTATGAAGTTTGTGAGATGGAAGGACTGGAATTTAATGGTTTACCTGCAATTTATTATAAAAAATGATAAATTGCAGGCAATATAACTACATAAATAAGCCAAATACACCACAGCAATAAAATTTATTATGGAAGGCTGGCTACAACTGGAGCGGTTTTTTTCAAAAATTTATAGCCATTATCTGCATCCCAGTTGACAGACCAGCACATAATTCCACGGAGTTTTTTATATTTCTTTTTTGGTTTATAACTGCCTGTGCTTTTTCCTTTTGCCAGGCAATTTAAAGCCTTGTTGACAACAGATGGCGGGACATAGCCGCTTCCAGCCCCTTTTACCGAGGCAGGGACACCAATTCCAATCTGGTCTGGCCTTAATCCGTTTTCTAACTGTATAGAAGCCAGGGCAGCCAGGAAATCTGCATTTCCCTGGGAATAAACTTTTCCATCCGCTCCAAGCATAGAGCCAGAATTATAATACTGTGTATTAGCAATAGTAAGTATATCTTTTATTTTTAAAGCCAGTTTAAAATATTCTGTTTCTTTATTTTGCATATCCAGGGTTTGCGGCGCTATAGTAATAACCAGGCTTTTTCCTGCTTTTTTAGAAAGCATTCTTAAGGCTTTTGCCATATATCTGGCATTAATGCCATGTTCCAAATCAATATCCACACCATCAAAACCATATTCTTTCATAAGTTTATATATGCTGTTAACAAACAATTTTGCCTCTTTTGCATTAGTAACACTTACTGTCCCGTTTTCACCGCCTACAGATATTATAACATGCTGCCCCTTTTTCCTGGCTGATTTAATATCTTTAATAAACTGTTTTTTGTTATATCCGCCTAACCTCTGGCAAAGTGTTTCATCTAACTGGAAGGTTACTTTCCCTGGTATGGGGCATTGTTCTGCAAAAGCCACTGCAATAAGATTATATTCTTTTGGTACATCACTGATTTTCAGGCATTTGGCACCATTATCAAAGTTTTGCCAGTATCCTGTAATTACATGGCGGCTAAGACCTGTCTGTTTATCCTTGCTTCCAGTTGTTTTGCCAGTATTTGTTTCCTTTGGTGTATCTGTTTTTCCAGTTTCTGGTCTTTGTTCTGGTTTTGGCGTTGTTTCATTTACCAGCCTCCAGACACCCCATTCATCAGCCTGTTTTGCAGGGTCTTCTCCCTGTGTCCACCATGCTGCTTCATAAATAATGCCATCACGGCTTACACGGTCTCCAGCTATATAAATACTGTCATTATTCCATTCCTTTATAGTGGCTGCCTGGCTGGAACCGGACAGCAGTGTGGACAGTAAAATTAAAAAAACTGTTATAATAAAGATTTCTTTTGGCAAAAAAGATTTTATTTTTTTCATATGGTTCTCCTTCTTCCTTTATTCCTGCCTGCATTATACCACAGCCCGGCTATTGGATTCAATAATGGAAGACCTGCTGTGTTCTGGCAGACCCAGAATTATAACTGGAAATTTTATTGTGCGTCAAATTATCTTATGTTTGAGGTTTTCATGCACAGAAGGCTTGTTTATAATTTATTTGTTCATGTGTTTATCCTGCTGGGTGGTATGTGATGCATTTGCAGGAACAAAATAATTTAATGGCATATGATATCAAAAATAGCATTTAAAATAATACAAATATATATATTGTATGTATAAAATGCAATTAATACGTTTATATAAAAACTATAAATGTTGAATTAATTTACTTAACTGTAATAGTTTGTTTATAAACTGTATATAAATTTATTGAAAATTATAAAATATATGGTTTTATTTAATTTTGCATTGACGGTAAATTAAAAAATGATATAATTATTATAGTCAACAGGTATTCATAATCCGGTCCAGTATTTGCCTGTTGTCACAAGTGTAAACTAACAACTGTTACTTATGCTTATTGTATTGAAACGTGTTTTGCCGAAAGTTTATTTAGTGAAATTAAATAATTGGAAAGAAGGTGGCAAATTAAAAAAATTGTGTAGTATTATAACAAATGAATATTTGCTTTAACAGAGATGACAAGGGGGTTATTATGCAGAAAAAATATCTAAAGTATTTAACTATAGTATCTGCTGCATCTTGCTGCTGGTTGTTTGCGGATAAAAGCATTTCTTCTGTCAATGCAGGCAAAAATATAGAGAAAAGTTCTATAGATAGTGTTAAAAAAACAAATCCAAGCGTGCAATTAGCAGACAAAAAAGCTGATGATAGTGATAAAACAGTTAATGGATATCCAAAAGTAAAATACAAATATGAAGTTGATGATAATGGCGGTATAACTATATATCCATTTTTACAGTATTCACATGTAAATGAAGATGGTGGTATATCATGGTCTGAACCAGTTAAAGATATTAATAGTGTAAAAGAATATTTTAATGAAGAAATGATTGATATTATGTCAGATGGAGGCAAGCATAATGTAGATATAAGTATGCTTGAGGAATAAATTATATAAGTAATTATAATATAATAAATTCAAATATATAATAGAAAGATTGATATTAGACAATTACATATTTGTGATACAGGGTATATGTAACAACATATGCCCTGTATTTATTGTATTATTCACTTTTGCAGTTTTATATAATTTTTCCATCTGATATTTTAATTTCGTGCTGGCACTGTCCTGCAATACCAGCATCATGTGTAACTATAATAACGGTTTTTCCCTGTTTATGTATTTCAAGGAAAATCTGCATTATTTCTATGCTTGTTGCATGGTCAAGGTTTCCTGTAGGTTCATCTGCCATAATCACATCAGGTTTGTTTATTAATGCCCTTGCAATCGCGGCACGCTGTTTCTGTCCGCCTGATAATTCACTTGGAAGATGTGTCTGCCTTTCTTTAAGGCCTGTCATTTCTATAAGAGTATTATAGTATTCTATGTCTGCTTTTTTCTTTGCAATCATTACAGGCAGTAATATATTTTCCTTTACATCCAGTTCTTCAACCAGTTTAAAATTCTGGAATACAAAACCAACATTCTGGCAACGGTATGCAGCAGCTTCTTTTACAGAAAATTTGCTTATGTCTTTGCCATAGAAGCAGACTTCACCAGAAGTTGGCTTGTCCATTGCACCAAGTATATGAAGCAAGGTTGATTTACCACTTCCGCTTGCGCCAGTAATTGCAATTAATCCACCTTCATTTATCTTTAAATCCACATTAGATAATGCAGTTACTTTTCCTCCGCCTTTGCCATACTCTTTTACAAGACCTGACACTTTAAATATTTCTTTCATAAAAACCCCCATTATTCTTCTTTTTCTTTTTCCTGTATGATACACTCTATCTGCCGTGACTGTGCAGTGACAAGCAGTGTAACAAGTACTACAGAAATAATAAAAACAATAAGAACCACAAGTATAAAAAGACCGCCATCCATTAAATCATATAAAGCAATTTTATCTGTCCACGCCGGAGGGAAAGTATTGTTATAATATGCGTCCATTCTGAGTTGTCCGGCATGGTCTGCAATGCTGTTATAGATTATTACAGGGAAAATGCTGGTTATTGCACCTGCCACCCCAAGCCATATATATCTTCTTATATACAAGATAAGAAGCCTTGTCTTTGTCATTCCAAGAAGATGCAGTGTCCTCTGTTCTTCTGCCATATGGCAAATTCTCATTACAATGGAATTGCCTGTACACAAAATACATATTATAAGCAGTATTCCTATAACAGAGTAAAATATTGCCATAACCTGGTTCTGCTTACGTTCCTTTTCTTCAATTATGCTGAAAACATCAACAGATTCCATATAACCAGCTTTAATCATTACTTCTGTCCATTTCATGCGGAAAGAGTTTAAATCTGCATTTTCTTTTAATGTAACACCTGCTTTTGTATAATTCCTGTTTGGCAGCCCCCATGCCTTAAATGCGTCTTTGCCTGTTATTATATTAATAGTATAATTTCCATACACATTATCAAAATAAAATGAACTGTCTGTGTCTGGTTCAATATATACTACTGCACCAATTACAACTGGAAGTTTTTTCATTGTATCAAAACAGTAAAATTTCTTTGTTGTGCCATCAACTGTAACAGTAAAATGTTCTTTATAGTCTTTGTATGCCTCTGGAAGCTGTCCTTCTGCCCACTCAATGCTTTCGTCTAAATCTTCTGGTCTTGTAAAATCATATAGCGGAAGGCTGTCACCTGGTTTAAAATAATTGCCAGTTTCACTGTCTGTAACGGCAATAACAACTTCTTCACCAGACTGGAGTTTATCAGGATGTATTTCACCAGATATAACCTTTCCAGATAGATATTCCATATCTTCATCCCTTATCCCAATTGAAGGGACATGGAATACCTCCTGTTTGTCTGTGTCCACGCCCATATATTCAAAATTTTTAAGGCCTGCCTTTAAGGCTATCTTTTCATTTACATCATTACTTAATAATTCAGGATATTCACTCTGCTGTTTTAAAACAATGGCACGCATGTCATCCTGGTCAAGTAAAAGTGCAGTAGAATAATCTTCTATCACACCTTTAACTGTAACAGTTTCTTTATTTTCTGCCAGTTCATTTAACATATCTTCTGTTATGCCGCTTTTATGCATATACTGGTTATAGCCAGAGTATATGGCTTCTGTCTGTTCCATATAATAATCCATGCCATTAATACGTGCTTCCTGTATTTTTTCTGTCATTTGTGATGTGTCATGAACCGATTTGGAATGGAAGAATAAAAAGCCAAAAACTGCTGCTGACATAACAATGCTGGTTGTAATATATGGGATTAAATGGTTAAAAAAGGCTTCACGTCCAGTATAGCGGTTTAATACAGTATACAGCCTGCCATGTGGGAAATTGCCGCTGGATTTTAATATATTTTTATGTTTTCTTTTATGTATATGGGAAACCGCCATGCCAAGAGGTGTCATTCTAAGCAAATCGGACGCAGCCCCATATATGCCTGCACAGGTTACAATAAAAAGCACAAGTGCAGAATAGAAATACGGGCTTTTTGTAACCATTTTAATGTATGGCTCATAATACGGGTCTATATCAAATGCAGAAGGAAGCATTGCCATCAGGTTTGTATTAATAAACCATAAAATCCCTTTATAAGCAAATATTCCAATTATCCAGCCAGCTATAACTGAAATAAAAAATACTGCCAGAAATTCAAATATTGTATATATTAAAATGCGCCGCCCGGTCATGCCAAGTCCCATTATAATACCATAATTTTCTCTTTGTTCTTCAGTTGACATTTTAACTGCATCAAAAATGCCTAAAGAAGCTGTTATTCCAATTAAAAGCATAAAAATGGGGATAAAATAACTTGTATAAGCATCAGGCGAAACACTTCTGTTTTCTATATTTGTTTTTAAAATATCTGGAATACTTCCAGAATCCAGGTTACGTCCTATAATACACGCAGCAGTCCATTCCCTTCCAAAAATATGGCCTATATCAACATGCAGTTCTTCCCTGATTAATTCATCATTCAAATAGGAAGACAGGACATCATCAGAATTTTCACTTTCAAGGACATTAGTTAATAAATGCTTTCCCTTACATGTATATTTTGTTTTAGCTTCTTTATTATAGAGATATGCAAAAGGGTAATCTATATAATTCATATTAGTTACAGAAAACAATTTTTCGGGATATTTTCTTGGGGAGAAGATAACCCCATCATCCTGTTTCTGTACTTCAATAATTCCGACAAGTTTATATTTTACAGTTTCCTGCTGGTTATTATTATTTATATAATTAAACTCTATTGTCTGTCCAGTCTTTTCTTCAAAACCGTTCGATTTTAAAACAAACCTGTCAATACAGATTTCCCCCTCTTTTTCAGGATATCTTCCATATACAGGGTTTATATAATACATGTTTTCTGTTTCTTTATTTTCAAGTGCACCTATAGTAAGAAGGTTTCCAGTATCTTTAAACGATATACTGCCATAATCGTAAACCGTGCCAATTTGCCCGAAACGTGTATCTTTTCTTATAAGCTCCTCTGTTTCTTGTGAAACCTGGCAAAAAGCAGCATCATAATTTCCAAAAGATTGTAATACCCTGTCTGCTTTTGATATTTTCTGTGAACGTATAATAAGCAATGTAACCATAAGCGTTGCCACACCAAAAGACAGTGTAAGGAATAATAAAATATAAGATTTCTTTGCTTTTGCAAGGTTCATTTTAAAAAGTTTAATAAACATTTTAATCCATCCTTTTTATTGAAATATTTTTAATCCATATGTATTACGGATATTAATATTATATTTTGAAGTTTCTGCAATTTATGTTTTTGTGTTTTATAGCCTGATTTTTATATTATTTATCTCAATATTATTTGATATATAATATATAATACTATAAATTTATAATTAAAGTCAAGATATAATGTAGTAATATTATGCATTTATTTGTAAATAATGTTTTATTAGATTAATAATTGGACTAAGGTTAATATGAAATGCATGCAACAATGTAATGCTTACCATAGAAATGTTAGAAGGATGCGATATATAAAGGTTTATAAAAAATTACCGATATGAATGTACCGTGGATTATTTTTGGCGAAAAGCATGTCAAAAATCTCCGCATTTTTATGGAAGGCTGGACTATTACTACATAATAGTTACTATTCACAGCTACGCTGTTCATAGTAACAAGCAGCGCTTTCAGCGCTGAAAATGCACACATTTTGCAAAAAATCATGCAAAATGGCGCCATAA
>JAAWKM010000105.1 GCA_022797375.1 Lachnospiraceae bacterium | reverse complement strand
TGCAGCTTTCATCCAGCTTAACAAAACAACTAAATTCATACTCTGTATGGTTTTCAATATCTTCTGGCTGTGTCCCTCCATCATGAAAAACATCCTGTCTGACTGCTTCCCATGTCTGGGTTCTGCCACTCAGTTTTACATACTTGCCTGTGTGTCCTTTCCCATCGTCAATAATATCCAGGACTGCACTTTCTCCTGTCCTATGCCACCAGTAGATATTTTTAGAGCCATCCCCATTGTCTCCAACCCCTTCAAAAGAAGGATTATCTATAAGATTTTTATTCTGTCCTTCTGTTTCCTCTGCTGATACTTTTACTGTCCCTGCCATGCCTGGTACAGTAAAATTCCCGCTTGTTATAACCATTGCACTGCATAAAGTAATACAAAATGGTTTCTTTAATACTTGTTTCAATTTTACCATATAACTCCTCCTGTTCTTCTTTTACCTACGCTGTTTACAATTTTATTATAATTATGTTTTTTCCAGCTTTATCCCATTAAATTATAGAAAAAACTAGGGGAAATTATAGTAAAATAACAATATGGCTTAAAAAGGATTGAAAATAAAAATAAATTTATATAATATAACATCATATCTGCCACAGGTAACTGTAAATTTTATTTTATAAACGGGGTACTGAAATGATATGGCCATTCCTTACAGTAATTTCTTATAGTATTACAGCATTTGGTGATAAATATATATCAGCAAAGCTTAAATGCAATCCGGCAGAATATACATTTATTGTTTCTGCTGCCACAGTCATATGGCTTCTGTTCCTGCTGCCTTTTACCGGGTGGGATTTCCAGCCAGGAAATAAAAGCCTTATATTACTGTTTTTTCTTGTAGTATGGAAACTTATGGAACTTTATACAACTTCTGTACTGCTTAAATTCATGGAGCCATACGAACTTAAGGTATGGCTTGGCATAAATGTTGTTTTATCATACCTGTATAATGTATATAATGGTAAAAATACTTTAAGGGCAGATATGCTTATACTTGGGGCACTTTTATTATCTGGGATTTATATTATAGTTAAAGACAGTAATAATAGTAAAAAAAATCTGCTAAAAACTATTCCTGTCTGTATATTTTACATATTTTCCAAACTTATGTATGGTGTACATATGCGGGAAGCAACAGGATATGGTAATTCTGTAACAATTTTAATAATTGTTCTTTCTGTAACATCAGTTATCCAGCTTCCTAAACTGGATATTAAAAAACTTATATCAAAAAAGGGATTTCTAGCAGCATGTACTACAAGAATCCCTAATGCTACAGGCCTGCTGACAGAAGCACTTGCTGCTACAGCTAACCTTTACTTCTATGCACTTATACAGCCTGTACAGCTGCTTGTATTATTTATAGCCGGGCTGGTTAAAGGAAACGGGATGTCACCAGCGAAAAGGACAGGAAGCATTATATGCATTATATCTGTATGTATCATGACTATACTATGTGCGTAATAAGAAACAAACCATTTATATTGCAGGAATAACAGAAATATAAAATTTTACAATTACCATACCCTGTACTGGCCACTTAATGCCAGTACAGCAAACATATACAGGCAGTTATCATAATATCTTCTGTCCCCTGTCCTCATTGGTGTGTTCCAGAATATACGCACCCATATTAATGCTGATGCATCACTGCTTATTAAAGATGCCTGTGCAACTGTTGCAAGCAGCCCGGCCGGATGTAGCACCTTTTCTTCTGTTCTGTTCCCATCAGTTGTATAAACTGTATTAAATCCCTCTTCATTTTTACTGTCAAATAGGTGCTGTAATTTTGCAGTTATACTGCTGCTCCATAATTTATAACTTTCATCCTCCATTCCTGGCCATATATTATCAAGTGCAATATTAGCAATAGTCCTGTAAGCGTCACTGTAAAACCAGTCATGTCTTCCAAATATCTCCTGTTTGTCATATGGAGTCCCGTCAAAATAGCTGTATTCGGGGCTTAAACCCGTTATGTTGTCACACGCTTTCTGCAAATAAGCACGGCTTGCCTGTGCTGCCTTTTCCCAGAACACACTGTCTTCTTTATTTCCCCATAATGCAAAAAGCCTGTAAAAGTGTGGCAGGTGGTATGACGGGTCAGTAAAATCACATTCTGGAACAAATCTTATTAAATAATTATCCTTATCCCACATATTCCTTCCATTGCCACTGTCCTCTTTGTGTATGCACGTATGCAGAAGCTTCTTTGCCTCCTCTGAGTAGCAGAAAATCCCTTCTCCATCACCCCATCTGTGCGAAGCAAATAAAAGTGACATTGCAAAAAATTCCTCACCATCTGGTGCTGGCGACTCTGCATTCTTCGTCCCGTCACATGAAACTGACCATGCAAAGTAACCAGCATCCCTGCCATAATCCATATACATATAAGTCCTGGCAAATTTCCATAAAAGGTCAAATTCTTCTTTATGCCCTGTCTGGACACATATCATCATGCCATAAGACATACCTTCAGTACGTACATCATGGTTTCCTGTATCTTCAAGGTAAGCCATCTCCCTGTCCTCTGTCATATGGAAAAATTTATTTTCACTATAAAAGATTTCATTAAAACAATCTGAAATTTTCTCTTCTATTTCACTGTCAGAATATCCCGCTTCTGCAAAAATATTTTTATAATCTATGTTAAAATCCATAACTAATAACCTTTCTTTATTTTATTCTGCGGTTTAATTCATCTTGCAGGCTTTTAAAAAAAATTTCTGGCTTGCATTTTTTATATGCTTTCATATAACTGCGCCAGACTTTTTCAAAATCATCTGCCATCACTACCAAAGGCAGCCATTTGCGCTTTACCTCACCCATATTCTTCCATACACGCCCTGCCTGTGTTAAATAAGTCAGGTTTGAAGAATATGAATGCATAGGATACCATTTACCTGGCCGTTCATTATTACCAAGCATGTCTACATAATTTTTGCACCCATATGCTATGAAACAGTCTTTTACATCTGGCAATAGTGAATCAAAAAATATATCCTCCTGGAATTCAGGTGAAAAGGCATTAATGCCATCAGTGCTTATGCCTTCCTTTCTTGGAAAATATGGATACATACAGAAATGTTCTTTCTGTAAATCTGGCTGGTTTGTCCTGCTGTTCTGGCTTTCAGTTTTATAAAACAAGCCATTAGCATCAATTTCATAATCCTCACCTTCAATCCCCCAGAATCTTAAATCTTGTATCTCCTGTCCAAGAAGGTCATTAATAAACTGGAATGCACCTTTTACATCCTTGCATGATATAGTAACAGAAATGCCGCCCGAAACATCCAGTTCATTAGAGCGTTTTACATGCCACTGGTTTTTAATATCCCTTGAAATTGTAATAGGAAGTGGCACATAATTACAGCCCTGTGTATACAAAGCAAGGTTTTCATATGATGAATTGATATCATATGCAAAATCCCACCACTGGTCAACCATTCCAAGTACAGCCCCTGTAGATAATTTAACAATATATTCTTCATATGTATTTGTAAATGATTCAGGGTCAATAAGCCCTTTTTTAAATTCCCTGTTTAATATTTGAAAATATTTCTTTGCTGTAGGTGTAGTATTATAATCAATTACTTTCTTTTTAACAGGCTCTATTATGCAACAGCCATCATTTGGATAACCATCAAGGAATTGTGGCACATTTTCGAGGCAGAAAAACCTCCAGTCATCACATAACACAGTAAACGGAATATTAGATGTACCATCTTCCATTACAGGATTTGCTTCTATATAATCCCCAATAAGTGCAAAATATTCATCAACAGTACGTATTTCAGGATAGCCAGCCCATTTTAATACACGTGTCTGTATCCAGAAAGCTTCACCCTGGTGTATGACCTCACGTTCTTCCCCGTTTACAACCCCAAATTGTGGAATCCAGTAAATATGCCCATCTTTCTGCCTTAATTTATCCCATTCATCCTGTGATATATAGTTATATATATTGGGATAATCTTCCCAGTACATATCTACTGGCAGCAGTGCCCCTGCCTCAAGTAACTCCTGGCATCCTGATATAAAATCAGGATATTCACCATCTGCAATATAATCATTAATTGCACTTTCCCTGGTACTTCCACCAAGCCATATTTCATCACATTCTGCCCCCGTAATTTCTGCAATTTTCTTTTTGATTTTATTATTGCTGTCAAGCTGCTGGCCTGATGTATCAAAAAAAGCCGTAAAAACTTTAATATCCCCTTTTGGCTGGATATTTTCTTTTGCAGCTTTATTTATATACATATTAAATAAAACTATTACAATACAAAAAACAAGCAGGCACGCTATAACTTTTTTTCCCATAGCAAATTCCCCTTTACAATTAATAATAACATACAACGGAGGTATATCCTGGCAGAAACCCTGCCAGGATATAAGATTAACTAAGATAAAAAAATTATACTATCTGCCTGCATATCCATGCAAGTAAAATAATACCACTATTTTATATACTGTTCCAATATTATTCCTTTACACCGCCAAGTGTAAGTCCCGTTACAAAGTATTTCTGCAGGAACGGATATATACATATTATTGGAAGCATAGTAATTATTGTTGCTGCCGCCCTTACAGATGCCGGAGTAACTGCACCAACTGCATTTTTCATTGTTTCTGCAGAAGCGCCCTGGGTGCTTGTTACTGATGACAGGAGTTTCATTAATTCATATTGTAATGTTGTGTATTCACTGCTCATACGGTTATAAAGCATTGCATCAAACCATGAGTTCCACTGCCCTACAGCTACAAATAATGCAACTGTTGCATAAACTGGTTTACATAATGGTGATATAATTTTTATAAAAATTGTTGTATATCCTGCCCCGTCAAGCTGTGCAGACTCCACAAGACTGTCTGGCAGCCCATTCATATATGTACGTATTACAAGCATATTAAATGCACTTAACATTCCAGGGATTATATATACCCAGAATGAATTAGTAAGACCAAGTCCTTTGAATAAGATAAATGTAGGAATAAGCCCTCCATTTACATACATTGTTACAACCCAGAAAAGGGATAACTGCTTGCGGAACATAAAACGCGGCCTGCTTACGATAAAAGCCAGTATTGCATTGGCTATAAGTGCTGTAACAGTTCCAATTACTGTACGTGCAACTGTTACGACTGCACCAGTTACAAGGTTGTTTTTTTCAAGAACCGTTGTATAGTTTTTTAATGTAAATTTCCTTGGTAAAAGATGTATACCCCCTCTTAAAGCATCTGTACCATCATTAAGTGATATTGCGAGGGTATTTAATACAGGATATAATGTAACTATTACAAAAATAATCATAAATATCGAATTAAAAACTGTAAAAGCTATATCTGCCTTAGACGATTTTTTCCTGCGTTTTTTATTATTTTCCATAATAAACCCTCCTTTTAATACAGTCTTTCTTCACCGCTGCGTTTTGCAACCTGGTTAGCAATAACAATTAATAAAATACTTACAACGCTCTTAAATATACCAGCAGCAGTACCTATTGCATAATCGCCCTGGCTTATGCCCCATTTAAGAACATAGATATCAATTGTTTCTGAAACGCTTTTTACAAGACCGTTTCCAAGCAGGTACTGTATTTCAAACCCTGCATTAAGTACATTTCCGACATTCATAAGCAATAATATAATTATTGTTGACTTAATTCCAGGAAGGGTTACATGCATAATTTTTGCAAGCCTGCCTGCACCATCTATTGCTGCCGCTTCATATAAAGAAGGGTCAATAGCTGTTATAGCTGAAAGATAAATAATCGCATTCCATCCTGTTTCTTTCCATACATTGGCAAATGCCACGATTGGCCAGAAGTAAGAAGGATGTGCAAAAAAATCAACTGAATGTTTTGTTAAATGCAAGCTTTTTAAAAGTTCATTTACTATTCCTGAGCCACTTAACGCATCATGCAAAATTCCAGTAACAATAATCCATGAAAGAAAGTGTGGCAGGTAAGATATTGTCTGTATTACTTTTTTAGTACGCCTCTGTCTTATTTCATTCAGCAGTATAGCAAATAAAATTGCCATTACAAATGTGACAACAAGGTTAATTACACCCATTGCCAGGGTATTTCTTATTACCCTTATAAATGTCTCATCTGAAAACAGCCTTATAAACTTCTGCATCCCTACAAATTCTGAATGGAACAGCCCCTTTGCTGGCTTATAATTCTGGAATGCCATCAGCCACCCGCCCAGCGGCAGGTAATAGAAAATAAAACCATATATAACTATAATTGCTGACCAGAATAAAAGGACTTTCTGGCGCTTAATTTCCTTCCAAGTGATTTTAACTTTCATTTCAGTTTCAACCTGTTTAGCCTTTTTTCTTCTGCCTGACATATTTCCACCTCCTAGTTAAAACAGGCATACGGCTTACAGCCATTATGCCTGCCCTCTGGTTCACATATTTAGTTTATTGGTATTTTGCTGCCTCTTCCATCCTGCGGTCTAATTCAGTCTGCATTTCAGATAAGAAGTCTTCAGGCTTACATTTTTTATATGCCTTCATATAATCTTCCCATCCCTTGTCAAAGTCTTCAGCCATAACCACTTTTGGAAGATATTCATGCTTGATTTCACCCATTTTTGTCCATGCCATGCCGCCATCTGTATCAGTAGTAATAGTGTTTGAATAGCTCCACATAGGATACCATGCACCAGGAGCTTCACTTGTGCCTATCATTTCTACATATGTCTGGACACCGTAAGCATCAAAGCACTCTTTAACATCACCTTTTAAACCGTCATAGAATTCACTTGCCTGCCCGCTTGGTGACATTGCATTAATATTGTCCCTGCTTGTTCCGCCCCACTGTGGGAAATATGAATATGTACACATATGTGAAGCCTTATATGCAGTATCTGCACAACGTGTCCTCATTTCTTCTGTACGTGAAAACTCGCCTTTGTCATTTTTATTATAGTCAGTGCCTTCTACACCCCAGAAACGTAAATCATGGATTTCCTGGTCTAAAAGGTCATTAACAAACTGGAGTGCTGCTTCTACATCGTCACAGCTTGTAGTAATTGCAAGACCTGAACTGGCATTTACTACACCACCTGAGTTATGCCACTGGTTAGTAATTCCTTCATCTATTGTAATTGGAAGCGGCACATAACTGCACCCCTGTTTATCAAGCCCTGCTGATTTAATTGCATCACCCGCTGTATATGCAAAATCCCACCACTGGTCTATCATTCCAAGTACACGTCCGCTGGATAATTTTGCAATATATTCATCATATGTCTGTGTAAATGACTCCCTGTCAACAATTCCTTTGTGGTATTCTTCATTTAATTTCTTAAAATACCTTACTGCTGTTGGTGTAGTGTTGTAATCAATTACTTTTAATGTTTCAGGGTCTACAATAACCGAACCATCATTTGGATAACCATCAAGGAACTGAGGTGCATTTTCAAGACAGAAATAACGCCAGTCCTCGCAAAGTATTGTATATGGAATATTTTCTGTACCATCTTCCATTTTAGGGTTTGCTTCATAATATTTCTCGATAAGGTCAAAATACTGGTCCATTGTCTTTATTTCCGGGTAATCTGCCCATTTAAGTACTCTTGTCTGTATCCAGAATGCCTCATCGTTATGTTCGCAGGCTTTTTCTTCGCCATATATATTACTAAACTGCGGAATCCAGTAAATATGCCCATCCTCCTGGCGTAATGAATCCCATTCCTGCTCTGTAAAGAATTCTTTGATATTTGGATATTTGTCAATATAATCATCAAGTGCAACAAGTGCCCCTGCATCATATAACTGCGGCATGCCACCGCCACCTTCTATAAAGTCCGGGTATTCACCACCAGCAATAATTGTACCAATTGCCTCTTCAGCAGTCTGGCCTGTAAGCCATGTTTCCTTAACCTTTACACCTGTCTTTTCTGCAATAATCTGCTGGATTTCATTGTCATCATTAATTTCTGAACCAGGTGTTGCAAAAAATGCTGTAAATTCCTTTACGCCCTTACTGTCATCACCGCCGCTGCTTGTTTTCTTTCCATCACTGCTGCCACCATCTCCTGCGCCACAGCCAGTAATAAGTGATGCTGTCATTAAAGCTGTAAGCATTAATGTTTTAATGTGCTTTTTTCTCATAATACTCCTCCATTCTTTCTTTTTTAACAAGCCAGGCATATGCAAACTATGCCGTAGATGCAACCTTATTTTTAATATGTCTTTTGCATAATGTCTGGCTTTGTTTAGTAAAATTTTATAAAAAAAACATAAGGTATTCAATCTTATAAACTATAGAAAAAAGTATGGTAAACTATAGTATATATATCATTTATTATTTATTCCTATAAAGTCAAAACCACCCATCTAGCAAAACATCATAAACTTAAGAAAATATGTCACGCATTTGAGTGATTTTCTATAAAATTTTATAGAATAAATTTGCTCAAATCTAAAAATGCCCACAATCTCCCCTAGATATGAGTATGGACATTTTAAAAACTATTCTTTTGGCTATTTTCATATTTATTGAACAATAAGATATTTACCATTTATTCTTGCATAATTTGCAAGTGCTGAACCAAATAATGCTTCAGAAAACATCTGAAATCTTTTTTATAAGATTTATCCATATGCACACCTGCCTATATTTTAATATAAGAAAGGAACCTGCAAACAGATTCCTTTCAATTTTTCCTTAAATTTATGATGTTGTGCACAGCAAGTGGTTTATTGTTTCTTGCATCTCATTTTTATGTTAAGACACACGTTTCGTATCCAACAGACTAAAATCCTATAAACCAGAAAAGCCCAGATTTATGCAAAAATAAACCCGGACTTTTCTATGAAAGAAAATTTATTATAAAAAAATTTTGGATTTAAAATATATCTAGCTTTATAAAAGATAAATTTATAATATTATTATTAATTTCTAATTTCAATTAATAATTTTAAAATATTTAAGTTTAACAAATATTTATAATATTTTTTATAATATTGCTATCTACTGTATATAATGATACTTTATCTATATTATCTATACTGCAAATGGCAACTGTATATTCTTTTCCATAACCACTTAACCAAAATTTAAGTTTACTAAAATTCTCTACACTATCACTTATTTCAAATATTATTTTATCTCTTATTATAAAACTAAAAGAGTCCAAGTCCTTTAACAGACCATCACCACAAAACTTTAAATAACTTTCTTTCAACGTCCACAATCTATAAAAATATTTTCTTTTGTCATTAGTTTTCTGCAACTGAATTGCTTCTTTGTATGAAAAAAAATTCCAAACCAATTCTGTCAATTCTTCTTCATCTATGTAATCCATTTTCTGTATATCACAACCTATTTCAGCATCGCTGATTACACAAATTACATAATCACCTGAATGAGAAATATTATGAAAAATATTGTAATCTGTCAAATATGGTTTGCCATGTACTCCATACCTTATACTTAATTATTCTATAATACCATATTGTCTTTTCAATCCATATCTAAGCAAAGCCTCTCCAATTAATGACATCAACATATCCTTTTTAAATTTATATTTTATGATTTTGTTTCTCTTTTCATCTGGTATATATTGTAAAAATTTTTCATAATTATATGTATTATTATCAAGTATCTTTGTTATATATAATTGTGTCATACCTTACTCTTTTCTAGTTCTAATACATATTTTTATATTAGTAATTGCACTATGTGATTCAAAAATAAAACTACTCCAACAATCAAAACTATCCATGCAGGAATAATATTCTTTTCTTTTTTCTTCAAGATAAAATATAGAATAATTCCTATTATAATAAAGATTACTCCAACAACCATAGAAGCTAAAGAAATAGTCAATAAAACCTCATCATTAGGTACTGGTACAAAATCAGGAATCATAAAACTTAACCACATATTTACTAAAAACCTCCATTCAAATAATTAAATTCTCTGTCTTCACATTTCAAGGTCATATTATTATTGCCTATATTTACGGCAATTTTATAAGGATGTTGTTTAACCTGTTGTTCAAATAACTCAATTACAGTAAAATTCTTATAAACATCTTTGTTTATTTCATATTCTAGTTCATTATTTCTCCTTGTTTCCTTTTGTCTTCCCATATTCAACCCCATTTCCTAAGTTATACTAAAATCCAAAACTACAATAAAGCTTGGGAAAAGATACTGGTTCCCAATACCTCTAAGCCATATTTCCAGTTCTTTTCCCAGAAGAAATATTACAGTTTTATTTAAAAATTAACTATCTGTTCTTTTTAAATATCATAAATATCAGATTAAGGAATACTGTTATTATACCTATTACCCCCAACCAGCTCCTTCTGCTAATATATCCAAGTAATATAATAACTCCCCCAACAAGTGTATTAAGAATATTTGTAACACTCATGGTCTGGTCACTAGGAACAGGCAGTTTTATTTCTACACCCAGCCTTTTTCCGAAACCTTCAAAAACCTTAGCAATACTTTCTATCATCCAATCACCTCCTTTATAAAAGCAAATCATTCTTACATACTTTATTAATAGTTATAACTGCTGTCAATATCCCAATAACCCCTAACACAATTGCCACAACGGGAATAGATAAAATTCCTGGCACATTCCCTTGTGAACTGGAAGTAATGCCAACTACAATCAACGCTGTTACTATTGTAGCTATTGTTGACATTTTAATCATACCAAAGTAAACAGGCATAAACCCCAGGCCTATACATGAGATAATTATCAAAATCTGATTAATACCAAAGTTAAAACTGTATGATACATTATCATTTATAATACTAATTGCTTTAATAAACAGATTTTGGAATATATAAGATATTCCATAAAACAATAGCATAATCATGTAAATTGCAAAAAACTTAGCAACAATTATCTTACCTGGATTATATGGAAATGTATATAACAGAGTAATCGTTTTAGTTCTATATTCATCCACAACCAACTGTGCCAACAGGACTGCCTCCCATATAATCAAAACTGCACGTACAAGCATAACCGCCAAATCAATACTTGTTAAACTGAATTCTGGTGCTGGTATAAGCATTCCAAAACTTTTTGAAGTAACTTTAATAATTAAAGAGGTAACAATCGTTAACATAAGAATAAATATATTAGCAATTAACACTCCTATAAAATGATATTTAATTGAAACTTTCTGCAATTCATACCTGATTAATTTTTTCATTATGCTCTCCCATTCACTAAACTCATATAATATTCTTCCAGACTACCACTTTCATTTATGATTTCTTGTATATACTTTTCAGATAACATAATACCCTTATGCATAATACCAACCTTATCTGCCATTTTAGCAACTTCATCAAGAATATGGCAGGAAATAAAGATTGTTGTTCCATATTGTTTATTAATATTTAAAACAAACTCCCTGAACTGATTAATCCCTATTGGATCCAATCCATTAATTGGTTCATCTAAAACTAGTATTTCTGGTTTTGTCAAAAGCGCACGGCCAAGTGCAAGACGTTGCTTCATTCCTAATGAATAATTATTTACTGGTGTTTTCTCACATCCTTTCAATCCAATTTTTTCAAATATATCAACTATACATCTTCTATCACTAATATCCATATAATCACAATAAATTTCAAGATTACGAAAAGCAGACATCCTCTCATAGAACACAGGCACTTCAATAATTGCACCTATTTTCTTATACACCTTATTTGCACTTTTTTTTATCTTTTCACCTAAAATAATTACTTCTCCACTATCTGGAACCAGTATATTGTAAATCATTTTTATTAATGATGTTTTACCTGCACCATTTGCCCCTAACAAAGCATAGATTTCACCCTTTCGAACTTTAATATTTACATTATCTAGTATTTTCTTACCTGAAAGTGATTTATTAATATTTTTAAATAAAATTGCATCATTCATGATGTAGTATTCCCCTTCTTCATTACACATATAAAATCCTGGCAAAGCCCTACCAAAGAGTATCTGCCTTTTCCTATACTATAATTATTTAATATAGATACTACTTCCCAGCCCTCTTTTGCCATATTATTAAGTTTATCCTCCATTATAGTAGCAAATTGGTATTCTGTTTCATTTTGTTTTATTATTTCCACCTTATATTCAATATGTTTTTTATCACCGTTCATAAAATAATTCCCCTATAATTGTTTTTAGCATAAAATCAAAAATTGTTATATGGTTGCAAGTTTCATCTAAAGACTTTTTACTATTTATTGTAGACAGTAAAGCACTAAGTGTACCAATTGCAAGTTCACTACTAACCTTCAGTTCCAAATTAGCTATATTAATTGCTTTCTTAAAAAATATTTCAATATCAACTTGTAATGCAAGTACTTTTTCTTTTGGTAATTTATTTACGAAAGACAAAAAATCTTCTGTGTTAACTTCATAAAGAAATGGTGTCCTGTCATACTCACGGTATAACTCAGATACAGCCTTTATAAAGCCAGCTTGATTTGGTACTTCATATAAAATATTGTAAAGTTTATCCATCAAATTTTTTTGTATTTTCTCCATAGTTTCACAAAATAATTCTTCTTTATTATCAAACAAAGAATAAAATGACCCTATTGATATTCCTAATTCAGTGCAAAACTCCTTAATATTAGTCTTTTTATACCCCCTTTCTTTCCAACTCATCTCACAAACTTCACACATTTTTTCTCTCAATTCCTTCTTCATCTTTTCTGTATATACTGTACCTTTTGCCATAGTAAATTCCTTTCAATAATATACTCTTTCCATTTACGAATATTATTTACGAATATTCATAAATAATATTACTGCACTATCCACAAGATGTCAATACTATTTCCAGTTTATTTTCACTAATTATGCCCAAACTGTTACTATTCACAGTCCAGTAAAAGATATATCATTCCGCAAGCTTGCTTGCAGGAATGTATATATCTTTTACTGGACTGTGAAAGCTGTCACTCCAC
>JAAWKM010000104.1 GCA_022797375.1 Lachnospiraceae bacterium | reverse complement strand
ATCCCAAAGTACGGGATTCAAGCGCCGGCGATGCCAAAGTGCACCTGTCATGGAATAATCCAGCCTGGACACATGAAACCTGCTGTCTTCTGGCAAAATAAATGATATAACTGGAAACTGTAATTGTGTGGCAGGTTCCACATACTATATAACAGCATTTATTCCATTTGCTGTTATATAATATATAAATAATATTGCAGTATCTACCGTTTGTCTGAATAATTTAGCACACAATAAAATTTCCAGTTATAATTCCATGTCTGCCAGAACAAAATAACTGGAAATTTTATGAAACGGACGTGACAAAACCAGCACAAATATTGACAAATGCATATGATTCTGTTATTATATGCAAAATAACATAGGAAAAGCGATGACGGAAAAAGTAGTTTATTTAGAAACATCCAGAGAGGATAGCATTTTGGTGAAAGCTATTTATGTGGAAGATTTACGAAAACCATTCCTGAGCTGTAATACTGAAATGAAGTAAGTATTACCGTATGCCTGCGTTAAAGGATAGGATTTGATAGAATCTGAAGTGAAAAGTTAAGGTGGAACCGTGCTAATGCACCCTTAAGACTATTTTGTTATGGTCTTATGGGTGCTTTTCTTATGTTGTTCAATACCAAAATGGCAAAATGCCACAAATAAGAAAGGAGCAACAGTATGAAAGTATTACTAAGAAGCGGGGAAATTGCAGAAATGAGTTTTGAAGAACCAGAGGGGAAAAAAGCGTTTTGGCATACAAGCGCCCATGTCCTTGCACATGCAGTAAAGCGTTTGTATCCAGATACAAAATGTGCCATAGGCCCGGCAACTGAGAATGGTTTTTATTATGACTTTGAATTTTCTTTTCCATTTACAGAAGAACATTTGGCAGCTGTGGAAAAAGAGATGCAAAAAATTGTAAAAGAATCCCATCCCCTCCATGTAAGCCAAAAAACACGGAATGATGCCATTGCATATATGGAAAGCCACAAAGAAGTGTATAAACTTGAACTTATCAGGGGACTTGATGAAGATGAACCTGCCAGTTTCTACAAACAAGGAGATTATGAAGAATTTTGTACAGGTCCACATTTATCCAATGTATGCCAGGTTAAAGCGCTCAAACTGCTTTCTATTGCCGGAGCCTATTGGCGGGGAGATAAAAATAACAAAATGCTCACAAGAATTTATGGCATTTCATTTCCAAAAGTTTCCAGACTGGAAGAATATCTGCATATGCTCAAGGAAGCGAAAGCAAGGGACCATCGTAAACTTGGAAGGGAACTACAGTTATTTATGCTGGCTGATGAAGGACCAGGACTGCCATTTTTTCTGCCAAAAGGACTAATACTAAAAAATATATTGATTGATTATTGGCGGAAAATACACTCCAGGGAAGGATATCAGGAAATCTCAACACCCATTATGTTGAACCGGCAGCTATGGGAGACTTCCGGGCATTGGGAACATTACATGGACAGCATGTATACCCTCACGGCAGATGGAGAAGATTATGCAATCAAACCTATGAATTGTCCAGGCTGTATGTTAGTGTACAAAAACGAACCCCATTCTTACAAAGAATTCCCTATCCGTATGAGTGAATTGGGAATAATCCACCGGAATGAAAAGTCCGGAACCTTACATGGGCTTATGCGGGTCCGCTGCTGTACGCAGGATGATGCCCATATTTTCATGCTGGAAGACCAAGTAACAGATGAAATCCAGGGGGTTATGAAGTTGATTGATGAATTTTACCAAAAGTTTGGGTTTTCTTATGAAATAGAACTATCTACAAGACCTGGAAATTCCATAGGAAGTGATGAAGAATGGGAACTTGCTACAAATGCATTGAAAAAAGCTGTTACAGGAATGAATAAATCCTATACAGTCAATGAAGGAGATGGTGCATTTTATGGTCCTAAACTTGATTTTCATCTGAAGGACTCCATTGGAAGAACCTGGCAGTGTGGAACTATTCAGCTTGATTTCCAACTTCCACAGAGATTCCAGCTTGAATACATTGGTCCAGACGCACAAAAGCACCGTCCCATCATGCTCCACCGTGTTGTGTTTGGCTCCATTGAAAGGTTTCTCGGAATACTGGTTGAACATTATGCTGGCAAATTCCCAGTATGGTTATCCCCTGTACAAATTAAAATTCTGACGGTATCTGATAAATATACCAGTTATGCCAAAACTGTTGCACAGGCATTGTGCCAGCAGGAATTCCGGGTAGATATAGATGGACGGGATGAAAAACTAGGATATAAAATCCGGGAAGCACGCATGGAGAAAATTCCGTATATCATAATTACTGGTGAAAAAGAACAACAGAATGGAACAATTTCTGTCAGACAGCGTGATGCTGCATTTGATAAGCAAGAAATGGGAGAAATGAAATTGGATGAGCTAATCTCATTAATAAAGTCTTGAATAAGTATTCCCTCCAAGGGGCAGCCTCATCACCCTGCCCCTTGGTTTTTATATATAAATTTTATAATTGTTTATTGTTACCAATTCACCATTACATCTTAGTTTACCATTTATAGTATCATATCCTTTGCAGCCTGGAAGTTACTATACTAATTCATGTTGTAATTTTAATCTTAAAGTTTCCAACAAAATTACTGTATTCTGCGACAAGCGTGTATGTATCTGCTTTCTCTAAAGTAAACCACGTTACCAGTTCCTTCGCTCTATCCAGTTCATAAACGGTATTTCCATCAGAACCGCATAGCATAATATCTAAGCTTCCATTCTCTACATTAGAAGAAAATGAGAATTTTAAATTATCTCCTCTCTCTCCTTCAAATGTGAAATCAGAAATACTGGACGTTTGTTGTTTGCAAGAGTAAGTTATATTGCCCAATGTGTTTGATTTTGTTATTCCATAAATACTTAGAGACACAACCATTCCAATCATGACAATAATACCAACGGCAATACTTTTTCTTTTCATTTCTATTCCTCCTTTAATTCTTTCCAATCCTCAAGAATTTTCTTTTCAGATTTTATTTTTCTATCTAATGCAGATAAACAATCTGCTATTTTTTGCTGCTCTTCAAGACATGGTATTAAAACTTTAATTGTTGATATGTGTGAATATTTTAAATTCTAAGTATCAGAAGCCAGTCCTTGTGAATTTCTATAAAACTGAAATACCAGTTTTTTGGTTTTATAGAAATAGGAAAGTATGACATACAAAACCACCCTTATCTGTTTCAAAAACACGTCTAGCTACTACTTCTGTGGCATACACCTGATAAGGACACATAACCATCAAAATTTTTTCCGGCCCGCTTATGGCCATATATCTGGTAATCATTTTTATAAGTCTGTTTCTATTTTTTTATATAAGTATTTTCTCTTTCTGTTATATCAATTATAGATTCATATATAATTATAGATTTATAAACCAAAAATAATTATATATCATTACATATTTATTTTATAATGTTTTTCAAAATATGGCAATATGAAATGAAAACTGTGTAAAATTGATAACATTGTCCCATATGGATAGTTGCCCAGTGTGGGCTGGTTCTTGTATATGTATATGATTGCAGAAAAATGGTTTCAATATTGTCTATTCAGTAATAACATGGGCAGATATTAAAAGATGCCGTGGAATTTTGTATTTCCAGATAATCTGGCACTGGAAACCCTGCGTCCGTCTGCCAGTACAGGAAAACTGTAAATTTTATGAAACGGATGTGGCACTGGAAACCCTCCTGTTTCCACCTTCCAGTATTTATGCTATAATGTGAAAAACCAAACGGTTAAAATACAGCCATGCAGAATCCAGAAGCATACGGACCAGCATCAAGGAGACCTTCCAGGCAGGGTTTGAAAGGAGAAAAGATATCACATGAAACAATACAAGTTTTACGGGTGGCAGCAGGCGGATATTCCTGCTGTAAATGAAGAATATAAACAAATTAAAAATCCAAGGCATCTTTATGATTTGCTTTCAGAAATCTGGTGTGCAGATACCTGTGCTCCAAGAATGAGGGACAACTGGACAAAAGAAAATATGACACTGGGGCAGTGCTCTATTACCGCTTTTCTTGCACAGGATATTTTTGGAGGAAAAGTATATGGCATACTAAGGCCTGGTGGAAATTACCACTGCTACAATGTGGCCTGCCACTGTGTATTTGATTTGACAAGTGAACAGTTTGGCGCGGAAACTCTTTGCTATAATGATAATCCCTTACAGTCACGGGAAGTACATTTTGCAAAGGAAGAAAAACGTCTGAGATATGAATACCTGAGGGAAAAACTACAGAAAAAATTACGGCAGGATGAAACTGGAATTGGATAACAGGATAATAACCTGCAATTTGTCCTGCTATAATTACATGGATAAAAACAGGCCTGCCACTACTGTTAATGGTGGCAGGCTGCTTTTGCCAGAAAGACTGGTACAGAAATACTGGAATTATTGTTCCTGTTCTTCTTCCCCTTCTGCATAATCTTCATCATCATAATCTTCGTCATAATCTTCATAACCATAATCTTCTTCATCTGTATCTCGGTTCTTTTTCTTTTTGCCATATTTATCTATAAGTTCAGGAACCATATCAAGTATTTTGGTAATACCATCCTGGTTCTTGACATTAACAAGCTTTGACTCTCCGTCTTTTATTACAAGTATTGCACTTGGCTGTACCTTGCCGCCCATTCCGCCCGCACCATTTTCTTTTTTGCCAGGCTCTGAAAATGCTCCTGCTGCTACGCCAAAGCTTACATCAACAAGAGGCAGTATTATTGTGCCATCATCAAACTTTACTGCATCGCCTACCACTGTCTTTGTTGTAAGAAAGCCGTCCATGCCCTTAAATAAAGACTGGACTGTTGAACTGAAATCTCCCATTTAAAATTCCTCCTTAATTTTCATTGCTTCTTTATAAAAGCTTTTCCACTCGTTGCTAATGATTACCCTTAAAACAGCAAATGCCATGCTTGCCGCGCGTATCTGCCCTGAAACCATAATTCTGCCACGCAGGACTTTATTTTCAAAATCAGGTGTTATATTAAATTCTGTGCCTGCCACAGCCATATATACAGCCGCCAGCCCAAGTATCTGCCCTGTCTGGCATGGGTCACCTGTCCCAAATAAAATATCACTCTTTATCTTGCGTGGTTTTAATTTTAACAGCAGGCGGAACAAACTATCCTTTGCTACGCCAAGCATATTTTTAGTAATTTCTGAAAAAACAAAGTCTTTTACTTTTGTAAACTTATCCTTTGTATTGCGGGCTGATTCCCGCGCTTTTTTAATACTGCTGCCTATTTTACTAAAAGTATCTTTTATCTTTGATGGTATTGCCTTTATTTTCTGCCAAAATGCTTTAATACTGGAGATAACAGCATTGCCGGACCTTTTATCCTTACCCGTTCTACTGTCCTGGCTATGTTGTATATCATTTTGATTCTTCTTATGCCTGCCTTCAGCTTCTGTCCTGTCTTCTTTTTCCTCCATTTTTTCTTTTTTGCCAGGCGGTGTGCCTTTTTCACAAAGCGGCTTATGTTCTTTATAAACTGGCTCTTCCTCTTCTTGTGGAAAAACCTGGTCTTCTTTCTTCTTCTCATTTTTATTTCCCTCTCTTTCATCTTCAAAAGTTTGTTCTGCACTTTCAAAATCAAATGTTTTCTTTTCTTTTTTCTTTGCACGCTTTGCCAAAAAATCCGCTAATTTCTTATAATCTGCCCCAAATATCCTTAATTTATAACTGCTTTTGCCATCATTATACAGAAATGAAACATGTATTATACCAAGAAGCCATGACACTTTGCCTTCTGCTTTTATAATATCATACTTTTCTGCACTGGCACTATATTTTAATGGTGTGAACATAACCAGGCATAATATTAACAAAAGCACCAGGATAACTGCAAGAAACAGGAATAAAAGCACTTTAAGAATTGTTAATAAAATCTTTGCTATTAAAGCTATAATCATTTCCTGCCTCCTTCCTGGATTTTACAGATTTATAAATATAAAGTTGCTTATGCGCAAAAATAAGCGCAGAAACAGGGATTTTTATGCAAAAAATTTCTGGACAAGCAATGGGGAAATATCCCCATACTCCTTATAAATGTCCTGTGCCATTTCTGCTACAAGCTGTACTGCACTTTCCATTCCAGATGCCATGCCTATTATCTCAATGCCACAGGCTGCCCTGTATTTAAACCAGAGTTCCCTGGAAGGATAAATATCCATAATATTTTTGCTGTTGGCAGGAAATGTAATACAAAAGCACTGCCTGAAAGACCTTTTCCTGCCAGCAATCCGTTTGTACCTGGCAGGTTTTTTCCTTACTTTTTCATCCATATACATCTTTTTATTCCAGACAAACATGCTTTTTATCCTTTCTTAAATTTTAATCCTGCACATAAGCCACCGCAGGCAAAACCGCCAATCAGAAGGTACGTGTTTCCAGGCTTATTTAACAGAGCCAAATACCTTGTATTCCTCTATCTCATCCATAATGATTTTTTTTGAGGCATACTTTTCTGCTTCATCATCACATTGTAAAAGTGATAATGAAACATAGTCTGCAATTTCCTGTGGCCCATTGAAAAATACAGGTATTTTTTCAAGGGTATTTGCCATAACTGCCCTTCTTAATACACGGCTGCTGTTTTTAAACAGCTCCTTAACTTCACTTATAAGCCTTCCTGCTGCTGCTTCTGCCATCTGTGCTGTCACTTCCACATCCTCTGCATACCTGTCTTCCCCAAGTTCTGCAAATGTGCTGTTTGAATTAAGAAGTGAAAGCCTTGCCAGCAAGTCAAAGTTTTCTGCCAGCCCAAGGCTTTCTAAAGCTTTGCCATGCACCTCTTTGACCTGTCCAAGCACTGCTTCTGCCATATCAAGTATTTCACTTATGGATTCCTGCCTGCCTGTCAATTCCTCAAGAAGCCCTGAAAGCCAGGCAAGCTTTTCTTCTTCATGGATTAAATCCTCTTCTGCAAGCTTCCATATATCACTGTCTTCACCTGAAAACAGCAGGTTTATGCCCTTTATAACAGTTGCTGCAATGCCAAGTGTTTTATCCTGTACCCTCTCTGTCTCATCTGTATATGCTGCTACTGAAACTACAGTATACAGCAGGTTCACTATCTCCCCAAAAAGAATATATAAATCTGACAGTTTAAGAAGTTCATATGTGCTGTCTTCTACTATACCATTATAAGTTTTATACTGTGTGCTGTCCATATCCTCAAAGGCAGCATTCTTCAGTTCTTCAAGTGGTTTTTTAAACTCTGTAAAATATATATCCATATTTTTGTCTTTATATAACATTGCATTAGTACGGAACATATACTCAAAGCCTTCAAGGGAACTTAAACTGTTACCTTTATAGATAGAAACGCTTTCCCTGATAACATCAAAATATTTACTTCTTAACATCCTCATTGGAAGCTGTCCAATTACAAAACGCACCTTCTCATTAATTGCAGCGTTATCCTTTGAACTAAATATAAATTGCACAACCTCCTCTGCAAACTGTACATCCTCTGGCATATCCCCCATCTCTTTAAAGTGGTATTCAAGACGGTTTAAAATATATTCATACACAGAGAAACAGTCAACATATGCTGAAAGCACCTGCATCCTGTCTGTAATTTCTTTTCTAAGGTTTAAAAGTTCTTCTGCAAGCTTTTTACATTCCTCCCTGTCTGGCTTTTCTAAGAAAAACCTGCCTGTAATGCTGTTAACCTGCTCTAATATCTTATCTTCACCACTGTTTAAGGGACCTGCTTCCTCTGATATATTTTCAAAAAACATAAAATATTCAAGTGCAAGTTTATAACATGCATGGCTGCCATAAAAATTCCTGGTCTGTTTTACGTACTCTGGAAGCATTTCCTCCACATTATGGTTCCTGTTTAATTCCCTTATACATTTTGTTATTGAAACATTCATAACTCTTTATCCTTTCACAATTCAAGTAATTATTACCATGTGCGCAGCAATACCCAGCTATCAAACCATTTAAGCCACCTTGTTGCAAATTCCGGGTTTATTGCCTTTCCTGAAAGCACAGGATAGAACAATATAAACAGCCCTATGGCAAGAACAGCATAAATATAAACTGCCTTTTTCATTGAAGGACGTTTTTGGACTATCCTGTAAAAGCTATAGCCAAGCATAACTGTTACAAATGGCACACTTGGGAAATAGTGGTATATAAATACAGTCCTTGATACAAAGAACCATGGCAGGTACTGTGACATATACCCTATAGACAGGAAAGCAGCCTTTGTGTCCCTTTCTTTATAAACCAGGTAAAGCATATATATAAATGCTGGTATTCCTGCCCACCATACAAGCGGGTTGCCAAATGCACTTATGCCTTCCCTTAATGTATCAGAAACCGTGCCATCATAATACCAGATTGGGCGGTACATTATTGGCCACTGGTACCATTTTGATGAATAATCATGCCCATCTGACAGGTTTGAATGGTAATTAAACATAGTTTTCTGGGCTTCTATTACCTTTTCAAAGAACCCCCTGTCTGTACCATCATTAAATGGTATATATGACAATAAATATATTATTACAGGTATAAGCACGAAGAAAATGCAGCAGAAACCTATTGTTTTTAAAAATTTCTTATGGAAGTTGTCTGCAATATACTTGTGGCTTATGCCTTCCGTGTTTCCTTTCGGATAATTACATGCATATATATACTCCCTGAACCTTTGTGCCATTACTGCAAAGAATATTATGCAAAGGCCTGCTGATGAATATATGCCTGTCCATTTGCTTGCCCATCCAAACCCCATAGTTATGCCACAAAGCCCAAGTGGGATAAACGTTTTTTTAAGGTCTGTATCATAAAAACTGTACTTTGTATAGCAGTACATAAAATAATATGAAAGTATTATAAATAACGTTACAAATACATCAATAGTAGCTATACGTGTCTGTACAAAGTGCATGAAATCAAATGTAAATAATAATGTTATAACTGTTGCAATCCATGTTTCTTTAAAAAACTTTTTAGCTAAATTGTATATGGCAGGAACCATAAGCACTCCGAATAATGTACCTGCAAACCTCCATCCAAACGGGTTCATGCCAAACATAAGCACTCCACATGCTATAAAAATCTTGCCAAGAGGCGGATGTGTGTTTTCATAGCAGTACAAGTGGTTTATCATTTCATATGCTGTTCTTGCGTGGTAAATTTCATCAAAATATGTGCTGTTTAAGTTACTCTTCCTTCCCCCAAACATATCCTGCTCATCAAAAAGCACTGCATATTCTTCATAGTTGGCAGGAAGCACCTGGCTGCCACTGCCATCAATAAATACAAGTTCATGTATGCTGTCTTCCCAGTTATCTGCTGCCGCAGAAATCTTTATATACCTTGCCATTATGCCAAGTTCTTTCTTATTCCATGCAAATACAGAACCTGCATCCCATTCTGAACCCTCCCCGCAGAGGGTTGTCCAGTTATTGCCATCAGATGAATATTCTATATAGTATTTTGGGTTATTTTTATACCCCAGGAAATCCCACATTTCTGTAATGGATTTTTCTTCCCCCATATCAAGGAATATCTGCCCGTCATTTACAACAGAATGCCCGGTTTCTGGCGCTTCCATATTGCCAAGGCGCATAAATGCTATAACAGAGTATACTGCCATAATAATAAACATTGCAATATAATCATTCTTTTCCATTCTGGCAAGTACAGAAGAAGGATGTATTGGGTTTTTAATAGTACGTGTTTTTCCTTTCATGGCACTGGCTGCACGTACCTCTGCCGCAATTTCATTCTGCTCATTCCTCTCTGGTGTATAACCCCAGTAATATTTAGCTGTTATATAAAACATATAGACTGTTGTAACAAGCATACCTGCAGCAATTAATATAGTTGCTGGTTCAAGCCTGACAAAATTATTTGGGTCATAAAAGAACAGCACATGTACTATATTTAAAAATGCCATTGCAGACATCAATGTATAAAGTATATATATCTCCTTACGCTGCCTTACGCTGTAACACATTATCAAAAGAAGCATTACAGGGAAAATATATCTTTCATGCATACGCACCGAAAACACAAATACACATGTAACTATAAAAGCACCAATAAAATAATACTTTGAAGGGCTTTTTTTACAACGCAGGCTTATAATTATTGAAAAAACCACAGCCAGCACAATAGCGGCCATGCCCCATGTTTTGTACGTAATTCCTATAAGATAACCATCCTGGCTTACCCAGTTAAGCCCCATAAACGTCCATATATTGTATGCATTAACAGAAGCATATTCATATGAACCAAGTGTTTCTGTATACTGTGAAAGTGCATCATTAAAACCATATGGCATCATTAAAAGCCCTATTAACAGTATTGCTGCAATACCAAAACCAAGATTTTTAAAAAACTTGTTCCAGTTAAAATCCTCCAGGAATACCTGGTCAATTATACCGCATATAAGTACAGGCGTAAATATAAGAGTCTGTGGTTTTATAAGTATTCCTATGGCAAATACAAAATAAGATGGTATAAGTTTTTCCTCTGTTACAAGGTAACACATAAGTGCTACACAAAGTGTAAATACCGCATCCGTCTGCCCCCATACGGCACTATCTAAAATAACAGCAGGACAGAAAAGATATAGTGCTGATAACAGTGCTGCACCAGTTTCCCTCACACGTTTTGAAGCGATGCGGTATATAAGCCAGCCAGAAGCCATATCTGCAATAATTGCTGGCAGCTTTACCATAAGGGTACTTGCTGCCGAATCCCATGCCATGCCAAATAAGGAACGTACTGCACCAACTAAATATAAAATATACATATACCCAGGCGGGTAATCTGTAAAGCTTTCTGATTTATAAAATGCACTAAACCCATCATTAAATACCATATCACTCCAGGATATAAAGCAGTTAATGTCTACTTCATACCCTCTGTACATTACCGCTATAATAATCCTTGCCAGCAAGGCTGCTGCAAATATAGCAATAAATACAGAAAACCCAATGCTTTTATCCTTATTTGCCGGAATACTGGCTCTGCCTTTCCTGCCAGATGCATTATTACTATGCCTTAAATACCCACAAACTGGCTTATAACAGGCATACATGCCTATAATCCCTAAAACCGCAATAAAACTCATATTTAACATACTACAATTTCTCCAATCCTGTTAATTCCTTCAAAACATTATTCCTGTTACTATTTACATCCTGGCTGTAGTAACATCTTCATGCCTTCTGTCATAATACTTACATAAATTTCTTTACATGCTGGTGTGTAAATAGATGGTCAGAACAGTATTCATAATTCCCCTCACATTTTGAACAGAACCTGAAATCCAGGTTTTCATTATCAAATTCTGTCCTGCCACATACAGCACAGCGGTGTCTTGGCATACCTGTGTTTTGCTGTGTCTGCCGCCTGTAATTCCTGCGCCTGCGGATATCCTTTGGTGAAACCCGCCTGTAATTCCTTGTAGCAAAGAAAAATACCAGGAAATTGGCAAGCGCAACTACTATTGCAACAGCAACACTTATATACTGTGCTGCATAATTTGTATTTCCAAAAACAAGAAACTGTATTCCGTGATAAAGGCTGGTTACAACCTGGTATATAAGTAAAACCCCGTCAAGGATTGCAAGCCACTTTACCTTTACAGGTATCACAAAATAAATCAAAAACTGCATATCCCCGTTTATTACTGCAAATGCAAAAAACATTGACCAGTAGATATACTGGAAACCTGAATAGTATACTTCCAGATGCATTGGTGACAGGTATAATATAAGTGCTGCAACAATATTTAATATATAGCCAGATAAGAAATACAAGTTAAACCTGAAAGTCCCCCATGCCTGCTCTAAAGACCTTCCAAAAAGGAAAAACAAATGTACTTGTATTGCGAAAAACAGTATGCTTAAAAACATTCCAAGCCCTTTTGAAAATCCATATGGTTCAATAAGAAATGTAAAAAGACGCCATATCTGCCCATGAAAAACTGCACGCATATCAAGGCATAAATACGAATAATATATGCCAGGGTTTAACATCCCTATTGCTGCTCCTGCACAATATAGCATAATTACATATTTTATTAAATCAGGTACAGCATATTTTCCAAATTTTCTTTCCAGCTTATTTATAAACTTGTCCATAAAAATCCCCCATTCTTGACATAGCCTGCTTTATGATTCTGTATAAACCTCTCTTAAAGCATGTTATAACAGTATGCCTTTTTCTATTGCAAATGGCACACTGGTATAAAACCAGTATGCCATAATTATAGTAATAGCAATAACCTTTGTCAAACCTAATCTGTACAGTTTTCCAAAATAAAATATGCAACACCAGGAAGCATATACATTTTGTCAGCCTGGTTTTTCTCCCAGAACATTTCCACAGTACATTCTGAACGGTCAAGTATATCCTGTAAAGTGTCACCAGCCTGTGCAACATATTTTACCCAGCAGCCTTCCTGGCTGTTTCCAGGCATGTTACCCATACTGTACATACCTCCCCTGGCATTTCCTTGTGCCATATCCCCAGTATCCATCATTCTGCCTGGTGTATCCATATCCACCCTCATACCCGGGCCTCTGCTGCCATTATAACGGTAACCACCTTCATTGCCATCATCTTCTTCACTGTCATAATCATCCATGTCATTATCTTCTCCACCATCATCATTGTCCATGCTGTCATCATTGTTAGCATCATCCATGCCATCACCTGGCATCATTCCCATGCTTCCGCAACTCATGCAGTTCCCGCCTCCCTGCTGTCCCGGGCTTCTGACAGGAATACATATTGTATCCCCTGTTTGAAGATTATAGACATCAATATATGGGTTAGCACGTAATATTATAGCAAGGGGGACATTATACTGCCTGCTTAAACTATACAGGGTTTCACCCTGTTTAACAGTGTGCGTCATGCCATCACAATACTCATAATTCATAATCCTACCTCATTTCATAAAATGTATGTGCAGGCTGCATAATACAGGAACAAATGCAGTCCGTATTACAATATATTCATATAAAATGAATTAGTGCATATTTATAAATTATCCTTTACCAGGAAACGGACGCAGGGTTTCTGTGTCCAGCTAAATTATTCCATTCCAGGAAAGCATGTCGCAGACATGGCTTTTGCACGCATTGCACTACGTTGGCATACGCAGCGGCGCATAAAATCCC
>JAAWKM010000103.1 GCA_022797375.1 Lachnospiraceae bacterium | reverse complement strand
ATATGGTCTGGTGCAAGGTTTGTAAACACACCATAATCAAATGTAAAGCCGCCAGTCCTGTGCAGCATAAGCCCTTGTGATGAAACTTCCATAACAACACATTTACATCCTGCATCAGCCATCTCCCTGAAAGTTTTCTGTATAACATAAGACTCCGGCGTAGTATTGGATGAAGGTATATGCCTGCCGCCTGTTATAGTTTCTATAGTACCTATCAGTCCTGTTTTTATGCCAGAAGCTTCAAGCACAGAACGTATCATATACGTTGTTGTAGTTTTGCCTTTGGTTCCTGTAATCCCTATAGTCACAAGTTCATTCGCAGGATTTCCAAAATATTCTGCTGAAATCCCCGCAAGTGCAATACGGCTGTCTTTCACTTGTATTACAGTTACAGAAACAGGCACATCAACAGGTTTTTCCGCAACTATTACAGACACTCCTTTATCTGCTACTTCCCTGGCAAAAACGTGCCCGTCTGCAACAGCACCGCTTATACATACAAATAAATCCCCCTCTGACGCTTTTCTTGAATCATATACAATTCCAGAGACTTCCATACCGCTTACGTCACCTTGTGTACATGTATATTCCAGGTTTTTAAGCAACTCCTCCAGTTTCATTAATAATCCCCTTTCTTTATGCTAATCCAAATCAATATCTATTTCACCTTCAAATACAGTTTCTGCCGGGCCTGTCATCCATACAGTGTTATTTTCCCTGTCATATTTTATATATAAATCCCCTCCTAAAAGGTGTACTGTTACTTCATCATCTGTCTTTCCATTAAGGATACATGCAACAACTGCTGCACAGGTTCCTGTGCCACATGCAAGTGTTTCACCAGAGCCACGCTCCCAGACACGCATATTGATTTCATTGCGGCTAATTACCTGTACAAATTCTGTATTTATCTTGTCAGGGAACAATGGGTGTTCTTCAAACAACGGGCCGTATTTGCTGGTTTCAAAACTATCTGTATAGTCTACAAACACAACCGCATGCGGATTTCCCATTGATACACATGTAACCCTGAATTCCGTGCCATCCACATCAACTGGCTGGTCTATAAAGCTTTCCATGCTTTCATCTGCCACGACAGGGATTTCTGCTGGTTTTAATGCAGGTGCACCCATATCCACTTTTACAAGGATGGCTTTGCCATCTTCTACTGCCAGGTCCAGTTTTTTTATTCCGCTTTTAGTTTCAAGGGTTATTTTTTCTTTAACTGCCAGCCCTTTTTCATAAACATATTTGGCAATGCAGCGTACGCCATTGCCACACATTTTTCCTTCTGAGCCATCAGCATTATACATTAACATTTTAAAGTCTGCAACATCAGACGGGCATATTAAAATAAGACCGTCTGAGCCTATCCCGAAATGCCTGTCACTAATATAACGTGATACTTCACAGGGATTATCTAAAACTTTATCCATACAGTTTACATATACATAATCATTCCCGCATCCATGCATCTTAGTAAATTTAATTTTCATAAAACCTCCCTATTCCTGCATGCCATATAAAAATCTCTGTATAAGGCTTTTCTGCATTTTGTTTTTATTATAACATATAATTACTATCCGCGTATATACAATGTCTCCTGTTACTCACATCCGTTTCATAAAAATCCCCCATGCCGTGCTTTGCACGGCACAAATAGTAATGAAAAATGCTGTTTTTGCATTTTTCTTGTTTCACACTATTTCCAGTTATCCTTTGCTGGCAGACGGACGCAGGTTTTCCAGTGCCAGGGCGGGTTTATTCCATGACAGGTGCACTTTGGCATCGCCAGCGCTTGAATCCCGTACTTTGGGATTTTATGCGTCGCTGCGTATGCCAACGTAGTGCGGACGTGTCCTGTTACTTTTCTAAATTAATGGACTTTACAATGAGCTTAGTATACCTTGTTTTCACCAAAAAAACAAGAAGCCCGTCCCAAAGCCTGTGGTATGCCATTTTTGCAAATGAAAAATTCCTTTGTTACAAAAAATAATACTTTTTGTAACAAAGGAATTTAAAGGCCAGCAAATCCTTATTTTGGGAGTTTTAGTTATTATATAGGATTAATACCACAATCTTATACATGAACAATCATCATTTGTGGCCACAGCAGCGTCCCCATTTCTCTTGTTTTATCAGAAATTTTTCTTGTTCTGCCAACTACTTTAATAAATATATTATAACGAAAGCCAGCCAATATACAGTTTTTCTGTTATCTGGCAGACGGACGCAGGTTTTCCAGTGACAGGGATTAATTTTATTATCCGAAGGTTATTGTAAATTTACAGTGACAGGTTCCACATACCACACAACCACATTTATTATTATATAAATAATACCTCAGTATCTCCCGTTTGTCTGAATAATTTAACACACAATAAAATTTCCAGTTATAATTATGGGTCTGCCAGAAGACAGCAGGTTTTACATGTCCATGCCGGTATTATTCCATGACAGAAGCACTTCAGCCCCGCCGGCGTTTGAATCTGGTTTTTTCAGATTTTATGCGCCGCTGCGTGGGCTGATGTAGCGGAAGCGTGCTCTGGAATGGAATAATACCGGCATGGACACAGAAACCCTGCGTCCGTTTCCTGGCACAAAATAACTGGAAATTTTATGAAACGGACGTGTTCTCTGGCTGCTGTCATGCTATTCTGTGCTATAAGCCAGCATATTTTTAACTGATATTTCAAGTTCATCCATATGTTTGCTTGTGCCGTTTCTCTGGTCAAATTTCTTTGCAACATCTTCTGCTTTTTTATAATAATAGCTGGCAAGGCTGTCTGTATTATAAATATTTTCATCGTTATATAACGGGAATGTATTGTCCATCTTCAGTTTCACTGTATCTTTGCCGTTAACTTTTTTAAGCCCTGTAAAGAAACATGCGGCATCTTTAAAAGAACAGTACATATAACCTGGACGCTTTTCATTTTCAATGTCTTTCCAGTGCTTTTTATAAATGCGCAGCCCGCGCCCTGTATTTGTATAGACATATGCACACATAAAGGACGCCCACAGTTTATAATCTATAACATCACTCTTATAATGCTCCAGTATATATGCTTTTTCTGCTGCTTTTTCATACATGCCGTTAAGCAGGTAATAATTAAGGTAACACTTGTGCATACGTGGTATGGAATTTGAATTTCCCAGGTTATTGCCACATTTCAAAGTTCCATCCTCAATTTTCGCTGCAAGGCTTTCTGCTTTCTCTTTTTTTCCAGTTAAAAGATAATATCTCAATGTTGTATTAGCAATGCAGCCCGGACAGTCATAACTTTCCATTGGGCTTGCTTCCAGCATTGACAGTGCTTCGCCTGCCTTGTCAGGATAACCTGCATCAATATAAAAACCACACAGCATCCTGTAAGGCTCTCTTGGGCTGCGCCCGTATGCAGCCCAGCGTTTCTTAAAATCAATATGGAAATTTACACAGTCATCAAACGGAACCTGGTAATATTCAGCACACACGCTTAGCAGGCTTTCATAAGTCCATAGTATATCTTCCATAATATCGTAAAACTTGCTGTCTGGAATCTGGCTGTGGACTGTGTTTTTATCCATAATTGCCAGCAGTTCCGGGAAAGCTGTAAAATTATCCAGCCCGTTTCCATACCATTCCGTTTCATCACACAGCTTCATCCTGAAATAAAGCATATAATATAAATCGTTATTTAAATCAGCCTGTTCTACTGCATAACGCATTGCGTCTGTCCTTGCTTTTCCATGTTCCATGCGCAGGTAATTATCAATAAGTTTATTTGGATTATATGTATTATTTTCCATTAAACCACCCCTTTGTATACCATGTTTAAGTTTATATTACCGGGCATTTGCAAATGCCATTTTAAGTTCATCCATAAATTTACTTGTCCTGTTTCTCTGGTCAAATTTCTTTGCAATTTCCTCTGCGCCCTTATAATAATATTCCATAAGGCTGCTAATCTTGTATGTATTACCTCCGTTATATAAGGGAAAACTGCTGCCAGCATTTATTCTTACAGTGTCCTTGTCTTTCTGGTTATCAAGCACTTTAAAGAAACATGCTGCACACATATATGAATAAAACTTGTCATATGGGCTGCGTTCATTTTCCCATTCCTGCCAGTATTTTTTATAAATGCGCATTCCGCGCCCAGGATTGCTGTAAACATATGCACACATTATAAAATGCCATACATTAAATTGTTTCTCAAGGCTGTCTTTGTGCCTTATTATATCAGCACATGCTGCTGCATTTTCATAATCCCCATGTATTATATAATATTTTATATAATTTACTTTAAGGCGCAGTAATGAAAATGAATTATTTTCACCACCGTTACACCTTATAGTGCCATCTTCAATTTTGGCAGCAAACATGTCTGCATATTCTTTCATATTATTGAACAAATAATAGTGTATCTTTGAATTAGTAAGGCATCCTGGACATCTGTCATTGTCTGGCTGGCATTTCATAAAATTATCAAAGCATCTTGCAGCATTTGCTGTATCCCCGGTTGTAGTATAAAATGAAGCCATATAACGGTATGGCAGGCTGGCACTATGCCCTGCTCTAATAAAACGTTTTTTATAGTCATTAAGGAATTTTTCACACTCTTCCAGCGGGATTTGGTAGTATTCACTGCTGTCTAAAGCCACTATGCCATATATATACAATATATCTTCCATAATATCACTATGCCTGGATGATGCTGGTCTTTTATCAGGGTATCTGTCAATAAGTGAAAGAAGTTCAGGGAATACTGTATATATATCAATTTTATCTGCATACCATATAGCTTCATGGCAAAATTCCTGCCTGAAATAAATCATATATGGAATATCATTATTTAAGTCTGCCTGCTGTATGGCATAGCGTATTGCGTCCGCTTTTTCCCTGCCATGCACAAACTTGTAATAGGCTGCTATAAGCTGCCTGGGGTTGTATTGGTTTTCCATTGTTTCTGCATCTCCTTTTTGCCAGCATTTGAAATTGAAGTTTCAAGCCTTTTTATATAACAGTCTGTTCCGTTTCTCTGGTCAAATTTTTTTGCAATTTCTGCTGCTTTTTTATAGTAATAACTATAAAGTATTCCAGTATCATATATTTTATCTTCATTGTAAAAAGGAAATGTGTTTCCAGTCCTGATTTTTATTGTATTTGTATTACGGGCTTTTTTTAATGCCTTAAAAAAACATGCAGCATTTTTAAATATATAATACCTGTACTGCGGGTTTTTCTCATTTTCCCATTCTTCCCAGTGGTTCCTGTAAATGCGCAGTCCCCTGCCAGTCCTGGTATAAACGTATGAACACATAAAAGAAGCCCATGATATAAATTCCTTTTCATCATAATTGGAATGTTCAAGTATATAAGATATTTCTGCTGCTTCTTCATAATTGCCATTAATTATATAATATTCCAGGAAAATGCGCCTGGCGCGCTGCTGTACAGAATATACATGCCCTATGCCTGCTGTAAAATGTGTTTCCTGTATTCTGTCCAGGATTTTTTTTGCCTTTTGGAGCTGGTTATTTGCAAGGTAATATTTTATCTCTGTAGGCAGGTAAGAATATAATTTTGTATTTTTACACAGATAGCCGTTTTTATTTTGACTGTTGTATATAGCAGGGATTTTTATATATTTTTCCCACAGGGCTGCCGCCTCTTTTATACTGCCTGTTTCCAGGCATAGTTCAAGCTCCATCCTGTACGGCTCTTTGCTGTCATATCCGTATGCTGTCCAGCGCCTGCCAAAATCACTTATGTAACTTTTACATTCTTCCAGAGGGATATTATAAAAACTTTTAACTGCATCAAGAAATGTTTCATATGTCCAAAGCATGAAATCTTTCCATGATGCATAAGAGGTAAATTCCCCGGTTTCCAGTTCCGGATGGCTGTCTGAAATGGCAAGTATCTCTTTAAATACTTTTACTGTATCTGCCTTGTCAGAATACCATGCAGCCTCCTCACATAATTCCAGCATGGACAAAAGCATATGCCTTATATCATCCATTATTTTTAATCCATCCCTTTATCCATAAGTGCCAGGATGTTCCTGTTTAACACGCCAAGCTCATTATGGTGCAGCGGGAATCCCCCTATCTGTAGTGCCTGTATATAGAGGATTTCTACAAGAAGTTTTATATCAGCTTCATTTTCCTGTGCTGCAAGCCTTTTAACCAGTGGGTTTTCATAGTTAAAGTAGAGTATTGCCATTGTATCGTCCCCAATATCTTCTGCAAATGCATCCAGCATATTGTAGAACATGGAGTCTGCACTGGCACGTGCTGCTGCAATCTGTCTTTTAAATAATGCCTTTTCATCAATAAGGTAAAATACAGGCTGGTTTGACGGAGGGAAATTCTTTATTTCTGCTCGGCAGTCATACGGTTTTAAAACACGGTCTGCTGCCCTTATAAAGTCAAATGTGTCATCTTGTGCATCAGGTGGCAGGTCTTTCATAAGGTCTTCTATATTCCAGTCCTCCACTGCCATTACTTCTATGTCATATACTTCCCCTATCTGCCTCAGGATTTCATATGAATATACATATGAAACATTTATAAGCATTTTGTCCTGTGCAAAGAAAAGCTGTGAAAGCTGTTTATATTTGGATTCTGTAGGTGCATAAATTAATGGTTCATTGCCTGTCCTCAGGGCATACCCTGTATACCTGCCCCTTGTTGTTTCAAATTCACAGTGGTCTGCAATTACTGTAAAAAGTTTAGATGATACAAGCGCAAGTGACATAAGGGACAGCCTGTGTATAGAGAAAAACCTGTCAAATAATTCTGGTTCTGTTTCTGCCATATCCTTGATATATTCAATAAGGCTGTCTTCTATAGAATTTCTTGCATTAGAAAGAACTGAATCAATATAAAAACCTTCCCTTGATGCAGTAGGGCGCAAGTCCATTGCATTTACAATGCACTTTGTAAATACTGCCCAGTCTGGTATAAGGTTTTCCCCTTTTTCAGTAAGCAGCATGTTTTTTAAGTAAATACGGTGCCCGTTCTTTGCTGTAGGCTGTACTGCATAATTTACAATATATGCCACACCTGATACATTGCCTTCTTCTGAATGGAATGGTACACAGTCAAAAAAACGCTGCCCCATGCTTCCTGTTATTTCACTCCCGGGTTCTGCAAACATCATGTTTCCAAAAAGCATAAGTTCATTTTTATTGGTTTCCCTGTCTTCCCACGGAAGGTATACAGGGTTTATCTGTTCTTCCTTGCCCTCATGTTTTATTATAATTGGGAAAGGCAGCAACATTCCGTAATATATAACAAGCCTTTTAATGGTTTCTTTTGTAAAATAGTCCTCCTGTCCAGGCTTTGCTGCAAGTACAACCTGTGTACCGGGATTTTCATTGAAGAAAGGCACTTCCCCACACTCTGTCCCATGGTCAGTTATATTATATGTGCCATCTGGCTTGCCTCTCCATTCAAGCACATGTGCATCTGCTGTCTTGCTGGATTTAGTATACATCCTTATCTCGTCAGATACCATAAAGCATGATAGAAGCCCTATGCCAAATCTCCCGATATAATCAGTATGTATCCTTCCGTTTTTTAAATTCCTTTTAGATGACTCCCCAATAATAGCAAGGAACTGGTGGATTTCAGGCTCTGTAAGCCCAAGCCCGTTATCTGTAAAAACAAGTTTTTTACCATCTTCTATGTCAAGTGTAATAAAACCTCCTGCCGTTTCCTTGCCTCCGGTTCCTGTATCTTTTTCATGGTTCTTCCTTGCATTAATTGCATCAACACCATTCTGAAGAAGTTCCCTTATATACACATCCGGGCTGCTGTACAGGTGGTCAGATAAAATTTCAATCATGCCTCCTAAATTAACTTTAAAACGAAAATCTTCCATAATTTACATATACCTCATTTCTTTATATTAATGCTTGTTACTATTTCACGTCTGTTTTATAAAATTGCCAGTTATAATTCTGGGTCTGCCATAAGGCAGCAGGTTTCACATGTCCAGGCTGGACATAGTATGTTTTTTATTTTCTTGCTATATCTAATGACTTTGCCAGTGTTTCCATATAACTGCTGGCATTGTTCCTTTTATCAAATTTGCCTGCAATATCTTTTGCCAGGCTGTAATAATAATTAAACAAATCTTCTGTTTTATATATATTTTCTTCATTATACAGTGAAAAAGTCCTGTCCAGGTGTAACCTTACAGTTTCCCTGCCATCTCTTCTTATCCTGTCCCAGAAACAGCATATATTAGATGCCGAATCAAATAAATCGTGAGGCGTGCCGTCCTCTAACTGTTTCCAGTGTTTCTTGTAAAGCCTGAGTGCCCTGCCAGGTTTTGTATGGGCATAACAGTTTATTATTAAATCCCATGCCTGGTATTCTATCTTTTCATATTCATTAATCCTGTGCTCAAGCAGGCCGGCAATTTCTGATGCTTCTTCAAACATACAGCTATTAAGGTAATAATCAAGGAATGATATTTTCATCCTTAACCATGCATCCCAGTAATTCCCGCACTTTAATTTAAAATTCTCAATATCTTTTGATAATTCCACTGCCCTGCCAAAATCACCTTTATCAAGGTAAAATCCTATTTCTGTGTTCCTTTCACATGCCTTGCAGTCACTGTTTGAATCCCTTGGTATTTTTTCAAAATTATAGAAGGCGTCTGCCCTTTTTTCTTCATCAAAAACATAAAAATTATAAAGTGCCCTGTAATATGGTTTCAGGTTATACCCGAATGAAACAGAACGTTTCTTGTAATCTTCAAAAAACTTTAAACAGTCATCCATTGGAATCTGGTAAAAACTGCTGCATTCATCAATTAACCATTTGTATACCCATAATATATGGTCAAGTGCGTTTACATAACCAGAGTCAAACTGTGTTGACGGGGTATCAGGATATCTGTCTATTATAGACAGCATCTCTGGAAATACTACCATCAGGTACATAGAATCCCCATAAAAACACGCTTCATGGCATATCTGTTCCCTGAAATATATCATAAACGGCACATCATTGTTCTGGTCAGCGGCTTCTATAGCTGCTTTTATGCCGTCCATCCTTGGTTTACCGTGAGGAAACTCCTCATAGTAGTCTTTTAATTTTTCTGGATTGTAGTCCATCCAAACCCTCCTGTCATAATTATTTTTTAATTCTTTTGGACTATACTGCATTTTATGTACCTTTGGATATCTAATGTTTCCTGCATTTCTTTTTTGTAACTGTCTGCATTATTCCTTTTATCAAACTTTACTGCAATATCCTCTGTCCTTTTATAATAATAATTATACAACTCTTCTGTGTTATAGGTGTTTTCTTCATTATACAAAGGGAAAGTTTTATCAAGTGCAAGCTTTACAGTATCTTTGCCAGTGTCCATCCTGTATTTCTTCCAGAAACAGCATACATTTAATGTTTTATTAAATTCATCTGACGGGCTTGTTCCCTCCTGCCAGTCTTTCCAGTGTTTTTTATAGACCCTTAATGCCCTTCCCTGTCTTGTATATGAATAACATCTTAAAATATCATCCCATGCCTGGAACTCCGTTTTCCTATTCATATTCCGCTCGAGGAGGTATGCAATTTTATCTGCTTCTTCAAAATTCCCATTGTCCATATAATAAGACATAAAGCTAATTTTCATCCGGAGCCATGCTGAATTGTCACTTCCACATTTCAGTTTAAATGACTCAATATCACCTGATAGTTCCACAGCTTTTTCATAATTACCTTTATTCAGGTAAAAGCTTATCTCTGTATTCCTGTCACATGCTTTACAGTTGCTGTTTGAATCCCTTGGAAGTCTCTCATATTTATAAAAGGCTTCATCTGACTTTTTATCATCAAAATGGTAAAAACCGTACAGCAGCCTGTAGTATGGTTTTAAATTAAAACCATATGCAATGGAACGCCGTTTAAAATCCTCAAAAAATTTCATGCAGTCTTCCATAGGTATCTGGTAAAAGCCTGAACACCTGCCAATTACCCATTTATAAACCCATAATACATGTTCTGTTGCATCTTTATAGGCAGTATCAAACTGTGTTGATGGTGCATCCGGGTATCTGTCAGCCAGGTTTAAAATTTCCGGAAATATAACCATCATTTCTGTTTCATCACCATAGAAACAAGACTCCTCACATAAATCTTCACGGAAATATATCATAAATTTTACGTCCTTGTTCATGTCTGCCTCTTCTATGGCACTTTTTATTGCTGCCATGCGCACCTTGCCATGTGGTATGTTATCATACTTTTTCTTAATTGCGGCAGGGTCATATGCTTCATATAAAATCTCTTCCATTATCAATCCTCCATGCCACCTCTGGTGGCTCAAATAGTAAAGTAAAATTATGTACAAAAAGCGGCACAGAAATAAGGCAAATTATGAAGCCTTAAAATTATATACCGGTTTCATAATATCAATTATATTTACAGACTCTTTTATTACATCAATTATATCATCTAAAGATTTATATGCCATTGGTGCTTCATCAAGTGTTGCTTCATTTACTGATGTTGTATAAATTCCTTCCATTACATTTTTATATTCTTCCATGCTTAATGATTCCTTAGCCTTTGTACGTGACATAAGCCTGCCTGCACCATGTGGGGCAGAATAATTCCAGCCAGGGTTGCCTTTGCCTGTTGCAAGCACGCTTCCGTCCCTCATGTTTATTGGGATTAAAATCTTCTCATCTTTATATGCAGATATTGCACCTTTCCTTAAAATCATATTTTCTGTATCAATATAATTATGGATTGTATGGAATGCTTCCCCTGCTTCAATGCCAATACGGCTTAAAAGCACTTCTGCAATTTTTTCACGGTTTCTTTTTGCAAACTGCTGGCAAATCTCAACATCATGCAGGTAATCATCAAAATAGGTGCCATAAAGGTAACATAAATCGTCTGGTATAAAACAGTCCCTTTTTTCCCATGTAAGCTCCTTTAATGCCGCCTGTATTTCTTTCCTGCGGCCTTGTGCCTTATAAGTGGCTATAATTTCATCCCGTTTCTTAAAATATTCTTCCTTGCCAGAATGAAGCTCTACAGCAAGATGCTGGTAATACTCTGCTACCTGCTTGCCAAGGTTACGGCTGCCTGTGTGGATAACAAGGTATTTTGTACCATCTGCTGCCTGGTCTATTTCAATAAAATGGTTGCCCCCGCCAAGTGTACCAAGGCTTCTTTCAAGATATTTTGTATCCCGGAGATTCCGGTAACAGACAAGTTCCTGGAGATTAAAGCGCTCCTGCCTGCCCTGCCATACATTCATTCCAGAAGGTATATAATGTGCTGCCTCGTCCACCCTGCCAAAGTCAATATCTGCTTTGCCAATATTAACTGTATACATTCCACAGCCAATATCAACACCAACAATATTTGGCACAGCCTTCCCATGTATTGTCATTGTCGTGCCAATAGTACACCCCTTTCCAGCATGTACATCTGGCATAATACGTATTTTGCTTCCTTCTGTAAATTCGTAATCACACATCCTGCGTATCTGTTCTATTGCTTCTTCTTCTATAATATTTGCATAGCATACCGCTGTATTATATTTTCCCTTAATTTCAGACATAGCAATCCCCCATTCCGCTTATAATGCCATAAAATATTGTTTTTGCTATTATTTGCTGTGTTTCCAGTCTGCCCAGCCACCAGCACAGCTTACAGCTCTTTTCCATCCTTCAAGCATTTTCTCTCTTTCTTCTTCTGTAATTGCAGGATAAAAAGCCCTACCGGTTTCCATATTGCCTGCAATTTCTTCCAAATCTTTCCAGTAACCTGTGGAGAGCCCTGCCAGGCCTGCTGCCCCTGCTGCAGTGCTCTCTATGCATCCAGGGCAGATTACAGGCATGTCCATAATATCTGCCTGTGCCTGCATCAGAAAATTATTGGCACTGGCACCGCCATCTGCTTTTAATGCCGGTATAGAAATGCCTGAGTCTGCTTTCATCGCCTGCAATACGTCATTAGCCTGGTAAGCAATTGATTCAAGTGCCGCCCTGGTAATATGGTATCTGTTTGTCCCACGCACAAGCCCTGTGACCATGCCCCTTGCATACTGGTTCCAGTAAGGCGCACCAAGCCCTGTAAATGCAGGTACAATATAGCACCCGTTTGTATCTGGCACTTTCTGTGCCATTGTTTCTGAATCTGCTGCACAGTCTATTAAACGCATTTCATCCCGTAGCCACTGGACTACTGCCCCTGCAATAAATATAGAGCCCTCAAGTGCATAGTTTATCTTTCCATCTATTCCCCATGCGATAGTAGTTACAAGCCCGTTCTCTGAAAATACTGGCTTGTCTCCTGTATTCATTAAAAGAAAACATCCTGTGCCATATGTGTTTTTAACATCACCTTTATTAAAACATGCCTGCCCGAACAGTGCTGCCTGCTGGTCGCCAGCAGCACTTGCAACAGGTATGCTGCCACCAAAAAATGAACTGTCAGCCATCCCATATATTTCACTTGATGAATGTACTTCCGGAAGCATGCATAATGGTATACCAAGTTCCCTTAAAATATCTTCATCCCACTGCAAATCATTAATATTGTACATCATAGTACGTGAAGCATTGGAATAGTCAGTTACATGCACCCTGCCTTTTGTAAGTTTCCATATAAGCCATGTGTCAACTGTGCCAAAAAGCAGTTCACCATTCTGTGCGCGCCTGCGTGCCCCTGGTACATTATCTAAAATCCATTTGATTTTTGTTGCAGAAAAATAGGCATCAATAACAAGCCCTGTTTTCTGGCGGATTACACCAGACAGCCCCTTCTCTTTTAAAATATCACAATAACCTGAAGTGCGCCTGCACTGCCATACAATAGCGTTATAAACAGGTTCACCTGTTTTCTTATCCCATACAATAGTAGTCTCACGCTGGTTAGTTATGCCTATGGCAGCAATGCCATCCGCCTGCACCCCTGCCTTTGACATTGCTTCTACTGCAACACCAAGCTGGGTAGACCATATTTCCTTTGCATCATGTTCCACCCAGCCTGGCTGTGGGAAAATCTGCATAAATTCCTTTTGTGCAACTGACACTATCCTGCCTTCGTGGTTAAATAAAATGCAACGGTTACTTGTAGTGCCTGCATCTAGTGCCATAATATACTTTTCCATAATAAATACCAATACCCCTCCATTATTTGCATTTTCCAGACTGTTCTCCCTGATAAGGGGGTAAAAACCAGTTAGTCTTATATTATCATAAATAATGGCAAAAATCTATGTATTTGGCAGGAAAATGCACCTCCGTTTTATAAAAATGTTACTATTCACAGTCAATTAAGAAAAAAATCCAAATAAAGAACTAATATTTTGAACTCTAACGAGGGAAAAATGATTATTCATTTTTCCCTAATATC
>JAAWKM010000102.1 GCA_022797375.1 Lachnospiraceae bacterium | reverse complement strand
TGTGGAGTGACAGCTTTCACAGTCCAGTAAAAGATATATACATTCCTGCAAGCAAGCTTGCGGAATGATATATCTTTTACTGGACTGTGAATAGTAACATTTTAATAGAAATATTATAAAAATTTCCCATTATAGAGTTGACGTAGATGGCAATATTGGAGTAAGCTAACTATATATGTATATTATGGGTTTTAGATAGCAGGAATGGAGGATTATTATGTCAGAAGACATTAACAATAACAACGGTAATAATAGCAATAATGATGATAAAGATTATGAAGATGTCTGTTTTATATGCAGAAGACCAGAAAGCAAAGCAGGTAAAATGATTCATATTCCTAATAACATCTGTATATGCAGTGACTGTATGCAGAAGACATTTAACTCTATGGGCAATATCAATTTAAATGGTTTCCAGGGCATGCCATATATGGATATGTTCAGTGGTGGTGTGGGCAATATGCAGGAAAGTGTCCCAAAGCGCCAGAAGCTCAAGAAGAAGAAACCTGGAACTGAAAAGAAGAAAATACAGGAAGAAGTATTTGATATAAAGCACCTTCCTGCCCCACATGTTATCAAAGGCAAACTTGATGAATATATAATAGGACAGGAACATGCAAAAAAGGTAATGTCTGTTGCAGTCTATAACCACTATAAACGTGTTCTTACTGATAATCCGGAACAGGATGATGTGGAAATAGAAAAGTCAAATATGCTTATGACAGGACCTACAGGATGTGGTAAAACATATCTTGTAAAAACACTTGCGAAAATATTACAAGTACCACTTGCAATAACTGATGCAACTTCCCTTACAGAAGCAGGTTATATAGGTGATGATGTAGAAAGTGTTTTGTCCAAACTGCTCGCAGCAGCAGACAATGATGTAGAAAAAGCAGAACATGGTATTATTTTTATAGATGAAATAGATAAAATAGCTAAAAAACGGAATACAAACAGCCGGGATGTAAGTGGTGAATCAGTACAGCAGGGCATGCTTAAATTGCTTGAAGGAAGTGATGTAGAAGTTCCTGTTGGTGCAGGAAGTAAAAACGCAATGGTTCCACTTACAACTATTAATACAAGAAATATTCTTTTTATATGTGGCGGGGCGTTCCCGGGCCTTGAAAAAATTATTAGAAACAGGCTGAATAAGCAGTCTTCTATTGGCTTTAATGCAGAACTGAAAGATAAATATGACAAGGACGAAAACCTTTTACAGAAAGTGACAACAGAAGATTTACGCGAATTTGGAATGATACCTGAGTTCCTTGGCAGGCTTCCAGTAGTATTTGCATTACAGGCAATGACTGAGGACATGCTGGTACAAATTCTTACACAGCCTAAAAATGCTATATTAAAGCAATATAAAAAACTCCTTGCACTTGATGAAGTAGACCTTGTATTTGATGATGACGCAGTACGGACAGTTGCAAAAAAAGCTATAGAAAAAAAGACTGGCGCCCGTGCATTAAGAGCCGTTATAGAGGAATTTATGCTTGATATAATGTTTGAAATACCAAAAGATGACTTAATAGGAAAAGTTACAATAACGGAAGATTATATTAATAACTGTGGTGCACCTAAGATAGAAATGCGTGGAAGTGGAGAAGCAAAAATACTCACCCAGCGGAACCTTCCGGAACTTACAACAACAGAAGAGGATGCCTCTGTGTAACTTAGCATTTATTTTTGCATATATTATAAATAATCTAAATAATCTGGCATTTTAATATGCAGAAATGGGGAATTTATGGATATGGAATGCATTAACAGGGTTTACTCTGAAGATTACCAGGATTATATTGTAGAGTACACAGGATTTCCAGGTTTTTTAGAAAAACAGTTTGGTAATGACTGCTTCCATTTTGTAACAAATAAATATGCAATTGCTTACTATTCCGGGAAGGAAGTGCAAAGTGATGTAAATGGCGGGGCATATATAGTTCCGCATTGTTATGGGCTTATGTCTTCTTCACAGATGCTTGAAACAACAGGTGTTGCCAGGGTACAGAGACAGCCTGCCCTTAGCCTGTATGGTAATGGTATAATGGTAGGTTTTATTGATACAGGGGATGGTGTTTGTTGCAAATGCAGCCTGTACAGATACATGGATGCAGTAACATTTTTAACCATATAAGGGAGGGCAAAATGGAAAATGAAAAACACTATAATGAAACATTAAAAGTAATGCAGGAAATTAAAAAAGCAATAATTGGAAAAGAAAATTGCATACATCTTATTATGGCGGCCATACTTGCCGGGGGCCATATACTGGTCGATGATATCCCAGGAGTTGGCAAGACAACACTTGCTATAGCATTTGCAAAGGCAATGGCGCTTGAAAATAAACGCACACAATTTACACCTGATGTAATGCCTTCTGATATACTTGGATTTACAATGTATAATAAAGAAGATGGACATTTTTATTACCAGCCAGGTACAGTTATGTGCAATCTTTTCCTTGCTGATGAAATAAACAGGACGTCCCCTAAAACGCAGTCTGCATTATTACAGGTTATGGAAGAAGGATGTGTAACTGTAGATGGTATAACAAGGGAAGTTCCTGTTCCTTTCATAGTAATAGCAACACAAAATCCTGCGGGCAGCACAGGCACACAACTTCTGCCAGAATCCCAGCTTGACAGGTTTATGGTATGCCTTTCCATTGGCTACCCATCACTTGAAGATGAAATTGCAATAGCAAAAGGCAAAAGCAATGATATAATTAATCTTGTTGAAAAAGTTATTGACAGGGAAGAACTTTTAAACATACGCAGGACTGTCAATAATATATACATTAAAGATGAAGTGTATAAATATATATGCCTGCTTGCCAGGGAAACAAGGGTACATCCCATGATAGAACTTGGTTTAAGCCCAAGGGGTACTATTGCTCTTGCCAGTATGTCAAAAGCAGCAGCATTTCTTAGAGGAAGGAATTATGTAGTACCTGATGACACAGAAAGCATATTTAATGCCGTTGCGGCACACCGTATAATTCTTTCTTCTAAAGCACGTATATCAAAGTCTAGTGCAGAAGAAATTCTTGGACAGATAAAGACAAAAGTTAAAAAACCCCGTTCTGTAAGGAGTATTTAATTGGAGATAAATAATGAAACGGTTAATATTTTACATTATCTTAATGTCAGCAAGTATATACTTAGCATTAATATACAGGAATGGTGCATTTTTAAATATTTTCTATGGAAGTATATTTATACTGCTTTTTCTTATTGTATTAAATATTATAAGTATATACCATACAGATATTTCAATAAATACCCCACAAAATGTTGTACAAACCGGAAAAAAGATTATTGTAGAAATTATATTAAATAACAGAGGTATTATTCCAACAGGAAGAATTGGGGTTTTTATAAAAAGTGTTAATTCTTATACAAGCAAAAAAGAAGTTACCAGGTTTTATGTAAGTGCAGATGCAGGAAGTTCTATAATAACCAAATGCTATTACAATGCAAAAACGCCAGGAAATATAGAATTTTGCATAAAAAAGGCATGGTCTGAAGATTATCTTGGAATATTAAGGCTTCCTGTCTTTAAACATGATAAATATGAACATACAGTAATGGTTATACCTGTATTGTACAAAGTGCCAGTCTATATAACACAAACTGTAAATGATAATATTTATGAGAATGACAATGCACCAAATATTTTTACAGCACCAGACAGTATTGAAAATGGTGATATAAGACAATATATTCCAGGTGACAGCTTTAAAAATATACACTGGAAATTATCTGCTAAGTCTGGTGAACTGGTTTCAAGACAGAAATATAGTACTGCTTCACATATAGCATTATTTTTTATATGCCCTGGAAGGATAGATAATGCTTATAAAAAAAGACGTTTTATACAGGCAGTTCTATCAATTTCTACAAGCCTGGTTTCTAATGGCTGTATACATTATATCTGCTGGTATAATGAAAAAGATAATTCCATTACAAGATATATTGTAAAGCAGGAAAGCGACTCATATTGTTTTGTCCAGGAAGGCATAAATATAATTATTAATAAAAAAAATACAGACAAAGACGCAGACTGGATTAGGAACATGTATATAAGCCAATATAATGTAAAGAATTATATTCCATTTATTGCAATAAATACAAAGTTTGAATTATTTGCAGATGGAAAGAAAATAATCCAGTATGATTTTAAGGATTTGAAAAATTCAATAGGGAAAACAGAAATAGTATTATAAAATATTCTGTTATTATAAGGGGGATTATGTCAAAGGACAGTATTAATAAATATACACATATTTTTTTTATTTCAATTTTCCTGGCTTTTTCAGCTTTTGCTTTATACTTGTCTTTCTGTGATGCGTATAATTATAAAGGTGATACTGGGAAAATGTTTTTTAGCAGCCTGTTATTTAGTTTTATTACATGCATATTATGGGCAAACCATGGTGTCTGGTATAACATTGGTAAACTGGCAGTTAACCTGGTATTCGTAATAGTTATTATAAAGAATTACCAGCGCATTGAAACGGAATGTGTAATACTATACCAGTACATTAAAAAACAATCCTATTTATATAAAGGACTTGGCGAAGTAGCTGTTAATAAGTTAAGGACAAGTGTTAACCTGTTTGATATCCGGATATATGAAAAGCTTGTAATGATACTTGTGGTCTTCTTATTAATTACAATTATGGCAATAGCAGTCTTAAAGCTTAAATGGTATTTTTTACTTATGCTTCCTGTTGTTTCTATAATTGGATTGGAAATGTTTCATGGAAAAGCACCATCAGTTCCCACATCTATTTTCCTTATAACAGGGATGTCAGGCCTTTTATTCAGCATGAAACTTGAAATGCATGGTGGCAGCAGGAATTTCTGGCAGGAAAGGTATCTTCCAGGACAAATGCCTGAAAGATACAGTTTATTTATGGCATTAATTGCCATATGTTTTATAATATCACTTATAACAGGAAAAGCTACCAGCCAGAAAATATTTACCTATTCTGAAACAATGCTAAAGAAACAACACAAAATGGAAACGGAAATAGTTTCATTTGCTGAAAATTTAAAAAAACGTGTTAACAACGGAGCAGATGGATATCTTAACAATAACCCCCCAGACCATACAGGCAAGTCTGTTATGCGTATAGAGACCAGCCAGAAACCAGTAAATAATATTTATATAAAACATTTTTCATCAGACGTATACCAAAATGGCGTATGGAAACCTTTCAACGGAATTAAACCTCCTGTATCTGAATCAGATATAAACAACGAAGCAGTTAATTCCCTTAAATCATTTATTTCATTAGCTAAAAATAACATGTCTTTATTGCCTGTATGGTCTGATGATATAAATATATTTAATCTGGATATTATAAAAGACTGGAAATTTACAGGAGAAGATACATTTATACCTTATATGTATGATACAAGCCAGCCACCTGTATATTATAATATTTCAGATATACTAATAAAATCTCTAATGGCAATGGACAGTGATAAAATGAGACTTTATGGAATCAGGAATGATAATGAAGAATATGACTCATTTGTATACAACAATTATTTTGAAGTACCATATGGACTTAGCAGGTTAAAGGTATTTGCAGACGAAATTGTAACATTTAGTGACCTGTGGCTTGCATGTAATGCTGTAAAAAATGCAATATGTAAAGATACAAAATACAGCCAGCATCTTAATGCCCTGCCAGCTGGTGAAGAATATATAGAATATTTCCTGTTCAACCAAAAAAGGGGTTATTGTGAACATTATGCTACAGCAGGTACAATATTATTAAGAATGAAAGGTATTCCTGCAAGATATGCCTCAGGTTATTTAGTAAGGCCATCAGAATTTAATCTTGAATATGATAAATCAGGCAATGAAAAATATGTGGCATATGTAAAAGATTATAATGCACATGCATGGACAGAAGTTTATAAAAGCGGATTTGGCTGGCTCCCTTTTGATATGACTAATACGGTTACAGATAACGATTATAACAGTGATGCAGACTTATATACTGATGTAAATGAAGTCCCACAAGAAAACCCGGCACAAAATACCCCTTCAGCTGATACAGAACCAGATGAGTTTCTAAATGAAGAAGATATTGGACAGGAAGATTTCCAGGAAAATATAGATGAAGAAACCGGAGCAGAAGAAGAAATTAATTCCATTCCAGAAAAGGAAGAAAAACCACAGGCTTCCGAAAAAATTCATTTTCAATTTCCTAAAAAACTATTAATTGCATTATTAATAGTTTTAACCCTATCCCTGCCATTCTTATATATACAGGCAGGTTTTATAAAGCTTAACAGAAAAATACACCATGCAGCTACATCTAACCAAAGGGTAGTAATGTATTTTAATTTATTAAACAATTATCTGGGACTCTGTGGTTTTAAAGGAGTTTCAAAGCTTGAAGACTCTGCATATTATAGCAAAATATCTTTACTGGCAGAAGGCATTGCATCTGAAAGGGCATTTAACATATTGCAATATGCAGTATTTTCAAATGGCAATGTTAACACAGATGATGAAAAAACTGCCATGGAGTTTGTCCAGGAAATATCATCCAGAGCTTACCAAAGATGTGGCAGGCTGAGGCGTTTAATAATTTATATTTTAACTGGCAGAAAAAAGATAAATATCTTTACAAAGGTTTCTAATTGATATAAACTAATGGTATCAATATATTTTAGGAGGGTATGGAATTATGTTAGAGGAGTTAAAGAAAAGAGTATATGAAGCAAATATGCTTCTTCCAAAGTATGGCCTTGTAACTTTTACATGGGGCAATGTCAGCGAAATTGACAGGGAAAGCGGCATTTTTGCAATTAAGCCAAGTGGTGTGGAATATGACAGCCTTACACCTGATGATATGGTACTTGTAAACCTTAAAGGTGAAAAGGTTGAGGGTAAATATAACCCTTCTTCTGATACTGCTACACATGTAGAACTGTATAAAGCATTCGCAGATATAGGAGGTGTTGTCCATACACACTCATCATATGCTACAAGCTGGGCACAGGCAGGACGTGGCATTCCATGCTATGGCACTACACATGCAGATTATATATATGGGGAAGTACCATGTTTAAGGTGCCTTAATAAAGATGAGATTGAGGAAGCATATGAAACTAATACAGGCATCCTTATTGTTAATGAATTCAATGCAAGGAAACTTGACCCTGTAGCAGTACCAGCAGTTTTATGCAAGAACCACGGACCTTTTGCATGGGGCAAAGATGCACATGAAGCAGTACATAATTCAGTAGTCCTTGAAGAAGTTGCCAAGATGGCATACAGGGCAGAAACAATTAACCCACGTATACAGCCAGCGCCACAGGAACTCCAGGACAAGCATTATTACCGTAAGCATGGTGCTAATGCCTATTATGGCCAGGGCAAATAATATATAACATGTATCACACACCAGCGGGGATAGATTATACACTCCCCGCTTTTTTAGACTCTGCTGGCAGCAGCAGAATTGCATATATATGGGACCAGACTATAAACCCATGTGAGACCGGGGATATGGAAGGGAACCAGGAAGGCTGTAACAATTTAAGATACGGAAAAATACCCGAAGGTTTTACATATGGCGTTGAATATAATAATGATGAGATAAGTGAAGCAATAAATTCAGCATCACCCTGGGAAATAGTACCTAGCAGGGACACAAATGGCCATGGTACATTTATTGCAGGTGTAGCGTGTGGAAGCCTTATAGAAGAAAATAACTTTGCAGGTGTAGCACCACTTACTACTATATGTGTTGTAAAATGCAAGGAAGCAAAAAGCACACTAAAAAGTTTCTACCAGATTGACACAGATGAACCTGTATACTCTGAAGCTGACATTCTGGTTGCTGTAGATTATCTATTAGATAAGGCTGCCAGGATAGATATACCACTTATTATCTGTATTGGATTAGGAACAAACCAGGGAGGGCACACAAATGGTGGCATACTTGGCTATGTACTTGCTGAAATAGGCAATTTTAATGGCGTTGGAGTAGTTACATCATGTGGCAATGAAGCTAATTCAGGACGCCACTACAGAAGTGAAATGATAGAGGCTGGCGGGGATACAGAAGTAGAAATACGTGCCGGAAGTACAAGTGGTTTTACTTTAGAATTATGGAATTATGCACCTCAGGTTATGTCTGTTGGAATAGTTTCCCCAAGTGGTGAATACAGTGGTAAAACTTTTGCAAGATATGGCGAAAGAAGAAGAATTAATTTTATTCTGGAAAATACTATTGTATATATTGAATACAGGCTGATTGCATATGAAAGTGGAGATGAGTGTATCCAGATGCGTTTCCAGTCCCCATCTGAAGGAATATGGAAGATACGTGTTTTTAATGAAACAAAGGGAAGTGCGTTTTTTGACATGTGGCTTCCTATAAGAAATTTCCTTGCAGATACTACTTATTTCCTGAAACCTGACCCAGATGTAACATTATGTGACCCAAGCAATAACCAGAACCTGGTTTCAGTATCATATTATGACTTGTCAAATGACAGCATTGCTATAAATTCAAGCCGTGGTTTTACTAGAGATGGCAAGATAAAACCAGATTTCGCAGCACCTGGAATTGGGATATATGGCCCCCTTCCAAGAATTGGTAATATATACCCTGCAACAGAAGAAGAAAGAAGAAGAACAGCAAGATACGATTATAAAAATGGTTCAAGCATGGCGGCAGCAATAACATCTGGCATAGCAGCAATGCTTATGGAATGGGGTGTTTTACGTGGCAACGACCTTACAATGGATACTGTAAGTATACAGAAATATCTTATACGTGGCTCAAATGGAACAGAAGAACCTAACAAGTTATGGGGCAATGGCAAGCTTAATATATATAATGTATTTGAAAGCCTGCGTGGATATTAAACTATGCTTCCCTGCGGTGGCTTGCGGAACTGTTATCATTACTAACCATTTTAACTTCATGCAGAAGCACCTTATACCTTAATGTAGCCGCATTTATTGCATATATATAACTATCTATAAGGTCAGGGTCATTTACATTTTGCAGTCCTTTATATGCATCTTCAAAGTTTTTCTGGGCTTCAAGCAAAGCCTTCTTCAAAAAATCCTCCTTTTTAGGAGGGTTTCTTTTTTTTGTCTTTAAAAAATTCATAACCAGTCCTTTCAAGGCAGATACCTTGTATAAAAATGCAAGGTATCTGGTTACTGTACACATAGCAGTTCTGTCTGCACAGTAATAAAATAATATGATTAAAAGGGTTCTTATATATAATTATAGACAGCACTGGAAGAAATATGCAGACATACACGAATTTTTTGCAGACATGCTTAATACAAATATAGTAGAAAGCAACTTTTATATTATTACTCAATAACATGGCGAAAGGTGGCAAAATATAATGAATATTATGTATATAGTGGTATTTATATTAATTTTTTTCTTGGTATCTAAAACCTTTGGAGCTAATCCTTTTAACCTTATTACAAATATTCTGCTGAGGGTATTGTCAGGCATTATATTTATTAATATTTGTAATTACCTGATATTAATTCCAGGCAAAAATTTTCATGTAAATATTAATGAAATAAGCTTGGTAGTTTCAGCAATTCTTGGTATAAGCGGGATATGTTTTCTATATCTTTTCCAGTGGGTTTTAACAATAATGTAGTAAATTTTTATGTAAAGCATCTTAAATAACTAGTGTTTGACAAAATTCTATAATGGTGTTATATTATCCCCACACTTAGCACGGAGGTAATATCCATGAAAGAATTTATTATGTCAAATATATTAATATGTGCTGTAGCTGGCGATTTGCTGGATTATAAAATCAGAAATCCTGTAATTATTGCAGGCTGGGCAGCAGGAATATGCTTTAATTCTTTTTCAAACGGAGTTTATGGCATATTCCATGCTATATTTTGCATAGTAATTACAGTTATAATTGGTTTTCCTCTTTTTATGGCAGGAGGGGCTGGTGCAGGTGACATTAAGCTTTTTTCTGTTATTGGAGGTCTTTATGGCCTTGCCTTTCTTGCTAAAGTGGTAATGCTGTTTCTGATAATAGCAGGTACTGTTTCGTTTGTAAAATTAATTAAAAAAAGGGCACTAATATCAAGAGTCAAAGCTTTTATTTATTATATTTTACATATTGGAACTATTAGAGACAAGTACTATCGCATGGAACGTGATGGCACAGAATTTGCTATATGTCTTGCACCTGTAATAGCAGCAGCATATTTTATTACACTATTTTTTATGAAAGGAGGGTTAAAGATTTGAAAAGAATGTTACTGGCTGTTCTAGCAGATGAGATGTATTCTGCCAGGTTTTCAGATTATATAAACCATCATAAAAGCATGTTAATTGACCTGGTTACATTTACAAGTATAAACAGTGTAGAAGAATATGCAGGACATGGCATGATAGATATACTTCTTGTCAATGATGGTATGGCAGATGAAGCTGGGAGGTTAAACAATATTAAAAAAATTATAATATTGTCAGACGGAAGCTACACAGGCCAGCACGAATATCCAGTTATATTCAGATACCAGCCAGCAGCACATGTTTTAAAGGAAATCTTTGCACAGATAGCAGAAGATGATAATATACCAGGCATTCCTTTAATACATACACCAAAACAGGCAGAATTAATTGTTGTATATTCCCCATATGGCGGAAGCGGGGTAAGTACATATGCAAGAAATCTTTGTGCGGGAATGGCAGGCAGTAACAATGTACTGTATATTAACCTTGAAATATTCGACAGTTTCGCAGAATATGAAAATAATACAGACAACCGCGAATATATATGTGGTATGTCAGAGGCCGTATATTATATAAAACAGAGAAAGGATAAGCTAGTATTTAAACTTAGCTCTATTATTAAGCATCATAAAGATGGTTATAATTATATACTTCCAGCTGAAGATTACAGGGATTTATATAGTATATCACCAAAAGATATGGAATGTTTTACTGATATTCTTGCCAGTGGGATGATGTATGACAAAATTGTTTTTGATGTTGGGTATATTCATGCATCATCATTAAAACTATTCCAGACTTGCGACTTGTTAATTTTGCCTGAAGCATCTGGACAAGTACAAGAAAATAAACAACATTCTTTTGAAAGGCTTCTTATACGTAATGGAATGGATAAAGTAATACAGAATATCCAATATATAGCAATGGAAGGCAGGTGTACCTGAAATTAATACAAAAGAACTGGATAAGATAAAAAAGAAGTTACAAGAACAGTTGATAAAAATTATATCACAAGAGAATCCTGGGACGGAAGATGAAATATATGAAATAATAGAAAGAAGCGTCCTTATGGAAGGCAGGACTGTTTATATTACAGCAGATGAAAAACAGTATCTTGTAAAAAGTATATATAATTCCATAAAAGGACTAGATGTATTACAAGATATCGTGGATAATCCTGATATCACAGAAATAATGGTAAACGGACCTGGGCATATTTTTATAGAAAAGGACGGACAGCTGGCAGAATATCCTGAACATTTCTCAAGTTTACAGAAGCTTGAAGATGTAGTACAACAAATTGTTGCAAAAGTAAACAGAATGGTAAATGAATCTAACCCTATTGTAGATGTAAGGCTTCTTGATGGTTCAAGGGTTAATATAGTATTACCACCCGTCTCATTAAACGGGCCAGTGGTGACAATAAGAAAATTTCCTAAAAATCCTATGACTATGGACAAGCTGGTTGCTATAGGTTCTATTAGTACAAAAGTAGCAGTTTTTCTGAAAATGCTTGTTGTTGCCAGATATAATATTTTTATAAGCGGAGGCACGGGCAGTGGAAAAACTACATTCCTTAACGTACTATCTAATTATATTCCATCAGACGAAAGGATAATTACAATAGAGGATTCAGCAGAATTACAGATACAGGGCATTCCAAACCTTGTAAGGCTTGAAGTAAGAAACGCCAATGTTGAAGGCAAAAATGCCGTTACCATACGTGACCTGCTTAAGTCAGCGTTGCGTATGCGTCCCCGACAGAATTATCTTAGGAGAAGTCAGGGATGCTGCTGCATGTGAACTATTAAGTGTTATGAATACAGGACATGATGGTAATATATAAAAGGTATAAAAAATAAGAACCCCCTTGAAAAAATGCTATTTTCTGGGGTTCTTATTTTGGTTTACAGCTCCCTTAAAGCTTAAAATTGTTAAACCGTTTATTTGCAGGATTTACAAGCTTTTAATGTAACTATTTTGTAGCTAATTAATTTTTTCTTATCAAGTGCAATTGTAATATACAAAAAAACAGCAACCAACAACAAAAAGGTTACTGCCTTTATTTAATTCTGCCATTTATTAATTTGTTCATTTTTGAACCATTTTCTACGTTATGCTTGTACGAATTTTTTAATTAAACAAGTGTGTCAATGCCCTTCAACGGGCTGCTACCATTTCTACTCTTTAAAATAACAGAAGCAGTCGATTTTTAGAAAATTGTGTCAATGCCCTTCAACGGGCTGCTACCATTTCTACCCTGCCCTTTTGGAAGCCGCTGTTTATAAGGCTTTGAAAGGTGCGTTTTCCCCAAGATTTTTGAAATTGTTACAAAAGTGTTACATTCTGCCTGTTTTTTGGTTTTTTGAAATTTCATGTTTATCTGTAAAATATTTTATCATATTTTTCTATTATATGCCAGTATAAATATTTATTATTAGATTAGATTGTATTTGATTTAATAATCAAATAAGTATCTAAAAAATTAAAACTCCTTATTGACTTTTTGAATACCATAAGTTATACTTTAATTAGTGGTATTCAAAAAGTGAGGTGATAATATTGAGTCCACGGACAGGAAGACCAAAATCAAAAAATCCAAAATCAACACAGCTTGCAGTAAGATTGGATAATGCAATGTTGAATAAACTTGATACGGTTGCAAAAACAAATTCAGAAACAAGAGTTGAAACAATACGAAGAGGAATAAATAAACTGTATTCTGAATTAAAAAAATAAAGCAATCACGCTCCCGCTAAGAAACTGATTGCTTTATAAATGCTCAAGAAGTCAAAGCAACTTGATAAATATTAATATATCACAAGTTTTGACTTCTTTCAACAACTAAATTTGAAAGGAGTTTTTTATTATGCAGAAATATATAGAACCATGCATTGATAGCCGCGAAATTGCTGGAATGGTTGAAAAAAATCATAAGGACTTGATGAGAGATATTAAAAGATATATTAAACAAATGAATGAAGCAAATATAAAATATAGTATTGAGCGCAATATTGCGCCCAATGAATTTTTTCAAAATTCTGAATACTCTTTAAACGAAGAGAAGAAACCAGGTCCGACCTGCATACCTATCGAAAAGATAAACAATATCAATCCGAATTCCCGTAGGAAATGCAATACGTTGTTA
>JAAWKM010000101.1 GCA_022797375.1 Lachnospiraceae bacterium | reverse complement strand
CGTAAATTAATCTGCCAGTGCTGTGGGATGCCGCTTGATGATACATCTATAAGCAAAGAACCTGATGGCAGTTTTAATGAAGAATATTGTAAATGGTGCTATAATAATGGTAAATTTGTATATACAGAACTTAACCAGCTTACAGACTTTTTAGTAGAGCATACAGCAAATGAAAAATGGACTGCAGAGCAGGCAAGAGCATTTTATGAAGAAGAACTTCCTAAATTAAACTACTGGAAGCAAAAATAATTTATATATGATTTCAACTACAAACCAGCCTTATTAAGCAGCCTTATTTAAAAAAATATATCTTTTAAACAGGTTACTTAATAAAAAAGCTGGTTTCAGGCATGTTCTCTAACATAATCCAGAAATTCTTTTGTTTTTGACCAGTATTTTATGCCCCAGTTCTCAAAATTCCACTCTTCCATATAATTATTACATTCATAATCTATATAGTACAATATACCATTTTGCAACACAAAATTAGTTGGAAAGTAATCAATATTAATATTTGCAGGATATAACAGCCCGCACATTCTTTTAACCTGTGTTATGCAATAATCTGGAAGTTCATTATTTAAAACCATTTCATATACAGTTTTTCCATCAATAAATTCTTTTACAATACGTTCTTCTTTAATATCAGCATCTATCATTGCAGGCATTGTAATTCCAATTCCGCAAAGACGTTTATAGTCATTAATTTCTGCTTCAATTTTATTGCCAAACTGGTAATAACTGCAAGGTTCATGGTGGATTTGCTTTAAGACTGCTTTACTTTCACCATCATATGCAAGGTAAGAATATCCGCCTTTTCCTTTGCCAAGAAGCTTTAAAATCTGGTATACTTTTCCATTTACACTTAAACTTTTAATATTCATTAATTTATTCCTCTGGTTATAGTTAATATATAACAAATGTTTTTATTTTGCTTCTAATATAAAGTCCCCTGGTTCTAATAAAAAACATGAACCATCTGTTTTTTTATATTCTTCCCATAAAGAAACGTCTTCTGTTTCCTTATCAATCATTATACGGTAATTGGTAAATCCGCCATATCCTTCAACAAATGGAAGTGGCTCAAAATTATATCTGCCTGCATTATCCACTTTTTTATCTTGCAACAGGTGCAGCCATTTTAATGCTTTATCTAGTTGCTGTAATTCTTGTAACTGTTCATTTTGTCCGTTTTTTAGTGCAGATATAATAGATATCCGTTCTAATTCTAAGATTTTAATTGCATAATCCATTTTTCCCTCCAGGTGGTAAATAAACAAGCTGTTTTCAGTTTTTTATTATTATCATCATATAGTATGGTCTTATATTAAGCTTATGTCAATACTTTTTAAGATATTTGCCAGGATGGACGGTTTATGTACCAGATACCAGCAATATTCCGTAGAAGGGGCACTTCTGGCATCGCTGGCGTTTAAATCCCGTATTTAATGCCACAAAAAATGCAAGTTTTTGTGGCATAGGGATTTTACGCGCCATTGCGTATGCCAGGTAGCGCAAGCGTGCCCCGGCACGGAATATTCTGGTACTGGCATAGAAACCGTCCGTTTGCACATAAACACAGGATAACTGCAAAATATCAAAACTTGACAGCAGGGTATAAGTGGGTTACAATTACTATGCTAGAATTACAATATATGGTAAGAACAGTTTTTATTTTATTGGCTGGATTATTTACTGGCAGGACGGGATAGGCATAAGCCTGTCCTTTAATATTTTGCTGTTACATTGGGAATATTTATAAAGGGGAACAATTATGGCAGATGATAAAAGAGGCGTGCCGCGTCATATAGCAATTATCCTTGATGGCAATGGAAGGTGGGCTAAGAAAAGGCTGCTTCCACGTAATGCAGGACATGCGGCAGGAAGCAAGAATGTTGAAAAGATATGTGCTGCTGCATGGGATATGGGTATAGAATATGTAACTATGTATGCATTTTCTACTGAGAACTGGGCAAGACCAAAAGATGAAGTGGATGCCCTTATGAAGCTGCTTGGCAGTTATCTTAAAGACTGTATTAATACAAGCAGAAAGAACAATATGCAGGTGCGTGTAATAGGTGATATTTCACGCCTTGACAGACGTTTACAGGCAAGGATTAAGGAACTTGAAGAAGTTTCTGCCAGGAATACAGGGCTTCATTTCCAGGTCGCATTAAATTATGGAAGCCGGGATGAAATTAAACGTTGTATTAGGAAAATTGCGCAGGAAGCCAAAGACGGAAGCCTGGATATAAACAGCATAGATGAAGATACTATTTCAGCACACCTTGATACATATGGTATTCCTGACCCTGACCTTATGATAAGGACAAGCGGGGAACAACGGCTGTCAAATTACCTTTTATGGCAGCTTGCTTATTCGGAGTTTTATTTTACAGATGTATTATGGCCTGATTTTGATAAAAAAGAGCTTGAAAAGGCTGTGGAATTTTACAGGATGAGGGACAGGCGTTTTGGAGGGGTATAATAAACAAAAATAAAAATAAGTTTACAGAGAGGTTTTATAAAATGTTCAGGACAAGGCTTGCCAGCGGAATTGTTCTTATGGCAGTTACAATTATACTTATGGTTTATGGAGGATATCCATTATTCTGGGTTATAACAGCAATTTCTTTAATTGGGCTGTATGAACTCTATAAGGCAGTTGGAATAGAAAAAACAGTGCCTGCACTGGCTGGGTATATTTCAAGTATTATTACAGATATACTGCTTTTAAAAAATGAATATGAATACCTGGTAATGTGTTTTATATTTACACTTATGGTATTTATGGCATGTTATGTTATTTCATATCCAAAGTTTAATTCAGAACAGATAACAATGTTGTTTTTTGGGATTATATATGTAACAGTAATGTTATCTTTTGTATTTAAAGTGCGTTCCCTGCATGACGGGCATCTGCTTGTATGGTTTATATATATAGGTGCATGGGGTTCAGATACATGTGCATACTGCGTAGGAAAACTTATTGGAAAGCACAAAATGCCTTCAGAATTAAGCCCTAATAAAACTATAGAGGGATGTCTTGGCGGTGTTGCAGGAGCGGCACTTATAGGATTTATATTTGCAATGGTATTTTATGATAACAGGAATATATGGTGGCAGCTTCCTTTAATTGGCGCGGTTTCTTCTGTTATATCACAGATTGGTGACCTTGCGGCATCAGCAATTAAAAGAAACCATGATATAAAGGATTATGGAAACCTTATACCAGGGCATGGCGGAATTCTGGACAGGTTTGACAGTATTATATTTACTGCACCAGTGGTATATTATCTGGTCCAGTTTATTGTTTTGTAATAAATAATATAAAAAATACCAGAAATTATACTTTGTATAAATAAGTATTTGATTTTTAATAAAACAGGATATGCCAGTTTTACATGAATGGAGAAGAAATGAAAGAAATAGTTATACTTGGTTCTACAGGCTCTATTGGGACACAGACCCTTGAAGTGGTTAAAAATAACAGTGGCTTACGTGTAAAAGCACTTGCTGCTGGAAGCAATATAGAACTTCTTGAGAAACAGACGGAACAGTTTATGCCAGATATGGTCTGTGTATATAATGACAGCAAAGCACTTGAATTTAAAAAACGTCTTGATGCAAAAGGCAGGGATTATAAGCATATAGATATTGTAACAGGGATGGAGGGGCTTGCAGAATGTGCAGCAATACAAGGTGCAGATACAGTTGTTGCAGCTGTCACAGGCATGATTGGCATAAAACCTGTAATAGAAGCAGTTAAATCGGGAAAAGATATAGCATTTGCCAATAAAGAAACACTTGTTACAGCAGGGCATATTATTATGCCTATGGTTAATAAGTATAAAGTAAAGCTTCTTCCAGTTGACAGTGAACATTCGGCAATATTCCAGTGCATTGGAGGACAGCATGGCAACAAACCATCAAAAATTATACTTACTGCATCAGGAGGTCCTTTCCGTGGAATGAAAAAGGAAGAGCTACAGAATATAACACCTGCTGATGCACTTAAACACCCTAACTGGTCAATGGGTAAAAAGATTACTATTGATTCAGCGACGATGGTTAATAAAGGGCTTGAAGTAATTGAGGCTAAATGGCTTTTTGGCATGGAACTGGAAAATATCGAAGTAGTAGTACAGCCACAGAGTATAATACATTCAATGGTAGAATTTAAGGACGGGGCAGTAATTGCGCAGCTTGGGACTCCGGACATGAAACTTCCTATACAGTATGCGCTTTGCTATCCTGAAAGAAAGAACCTTCCAGGGGAACGCCTTGATTTCTATAAAATACCACAGATTACATTTGAAAAACCTGACATGGAAACATTTGAGGGGCTTAAGCTTGCTTATAAAGCAGGAGAGGCTGGGGGAAGTATGCTGACAGTATTTAATGCTGCCAATGAAAAAGCTGTTGCAATGTTCCTTGCCGGGCAGACAGGTTTTCTGGATATAGCAGAAATTATTAAAGAATGTATGGCGGCGCATAAAAATATTGATAATCCATCATTAAGTGATATACTAGAAGTAGAACAGGATGTTTACAGGTATATTGAAAGCAGATATTTGTAAAATATGGAGGTTTTATAATGAACATTATAGTAGCATTACTTATATTTACAGTGATTGTAGTAATACATGAGCTTGGGCATTTTTTACTTGCCAAAAAGAACGGCATAGGTGTTCCTGAGTTTTCCGTGGGCATGGGTCCAAGGTTAATAACATATGCTAAAACAAAAGAAGGCCATGTAATAAAGCTTTTGTGTTCACAGAAGGAATTTGAAAGCAGGGAAAGCTGGCAGGATGTGACAAAATATTCCTGGAAACTTTTTCCTATTGGTGGTTCATGCGCTATGATTGGTGAAGATGAAGACAATGATGCTGAAAATTCATTTAACAGCAAAGGTGTGTGGGCAAGGTTTTCGGTTGTATTTGCAGGACCGTTTTTTAACTTTATACTTGCATTTGTATTTGCAATTATAATACTTTCATATTCAGGGATTGATTACCCTGTAATAAGGCAGATATATACAAACCAGCCAGCCGCCAAAAGCGGGCTTGAAACGGGTGACATAGTTAAAAGCATTAATGGCAAAAAGATTACTATAGGACGTGAAATACTTACTTATACACAATTGCACCCTCTTACAGGTGATAAGGTTGAAATTGTAGTTGAACGTAATGGTGAGACTAAGACATTTAATATTGACCCTTATTATAAAGCAAGCCTTTTTGGCTTCTCATATCCGTCTAACAGGGAAGAGGATACTAAGATAACCCAGGTAACGGAGGGAGGCTCATTTGAGAAAGCAGGCATTAAAGCAGGCGACATTATAAAATCAGTAGATGGCGTTAATGTGTCTAATGCCGGAGAACTGAGTGACACAATGAACTCAGCCAATAAAAGTGGAAGTGAAATTAAATTTTTAATAGAGCGTGATGGGACAGAACAGGAATTTATGGTAAAGCCTGTAGAATATGAAACATATACGCTTGGTTTTAATGCTGCATTTGATGAAAAAGGCGGGAGTGCGCTTGATGTAATTAAATATAGTTTTGTTGAAGTAAAATACTGGATAGTTACAACTGTTGCCAGCCTTGGCCAGCTTGTTACGGGCAAACTGTCAATGAATGATGTGTCAGGACCTGTAGGTATTGTAAATGTTGTTGGAAGTGCGATTGACCAGAGCAAAAGCCTTGGAATAATGGCTGTAATTATGCAGATGCTTTATATGTCAGTGCTGCTTAGTGCAAACCTTGGTGTAATGAACCTTCTTCCGCTTCCAGCCCTTGATGGCGGCAGGCTTGTATTTATACTTATAGAGGCTGTGCGTGGAAAGCCTGTTGACAGGGAGAAAGAAGGGTTTGTCCACTTTGCGGGGCTTGTAGTATTAATGCTTTTTATGGTGTTTGTAATGTATAATGATATAATTAAGATTATTAAATAATTGTGGCAAAGGTATTTACCAGGTTTATTATTTGTACCAGTACAGCTATGTTGTATGGAAACAGGCAGGAATGGAGGATTTTATGTATAGGGATAATACAAAGGTAATTAATATAGGCGGAGTGGAAATAGGCGGTGGCAGTCCTGTTGCAATCCAGTCTATGACAAATACAAAAACATCTGATATAAATGCTACAATAGAGCAGATATACAGCCTGGAAAATGCAGGATGTGATATTGTAAGGTGTGCTGTACCAGACATGGAAGCAGCAAAAGCATTAAAAGAGATTAAAAAAGCTATACACATACCTCTTGTGGCTGATATACATTTTGATTATAAACTTGCTATTGCTGCAATAGAAAATGGCGCAGATAAAATAAGGATTAACCCAGGCAATATAGGTGGCAAAGACAAGGTGCGGGCAGTTACCAGTGCAGCAAAGGAAAGAAATATCCCCATACGTGTTGGTGTAAATAGTGGTTCACTTGAAAAAGAAATTATAGAAGAATATGGCGGGGTTACTGCGGAAGGGCTTGTTAAAAGTGCACTTTTACAAGTAAAAGCAGTTGAAGATATGGGGTATGATAATCTTGTTATTAGTATAAAATCATCAGATGTGCTTATGTGTATAAAGGCACATGAAATTATTGCAAAACAGACAGATTATCCTCTTCATGTAGGAATTACAGAATCTGGCACGATATTAAGCGGAAATATAAAGTCCGCTATAGGGCTTGGAAATATTCTTTACCAGGGCATAGGTGATACTATACGTGTTTCACTTACAGAAAACCCTGTACAAGAAGTTATTTCTGCTAAATTAATTTTAAGGACACTTGGTTTAAGAAAGGGAGGTGTTACAGTTGTATCATGCCCTACATGTGGGCGTACACAAATAGACCTTATAAAACTTGCCTGTGAGGTTGAAAGCATGGTACAAAACATAATTACTAGCAAGGAACTTAAAGTAGCCGTGATGGGTTGCGCTGTAAACGGGCCAGGAGAGGCAAGAGAAGCTGACTTAGGCATTGCTGGTGGAAAAGGTGAAGGGCTTCTTATCAGGAAAGGTGAAATCATTAAAAAAGTACCTGAAGACCAACTTCTGGATGTACTTAAAGAAGAGATTTTTTCAGAACTGGCAAAATAGAAATATATAAGTTTATATAAAACATTATAGAGGAGTGGTTAAAAGATATGTCAGAAGGAAATCCAATTGAAAAAATAGCAGGAGTAATTTCAAATAATGATTCTGATGTGATGAATGACATTAATATCTGTATCAATGATACAGATACATACTTTAGAAATAACATTGTAGATTATGATGAACGTGGAATTACACCAGAGAGTATAGAAGAGGGTGGGATAGAAGAGGAAGAGATAAGATGGCTTGGAATGATTGATATTCTCGAGAAATACGGATATATATGCGAGATAGATACCAGTAGTTTTCTGGAAGACTTTATAGATACTGTACAGGATTTTAACAGCACAAAAAGTAATAACCTTCCAATAAATGCAGACTGGTTTGATGAAGATGCAGATATATTTGAATGGTGTGAGGTACTTGACAGTAACTGGTCATCAGAAGGCTGCTGCATTGCAAATATTGAATTTAGTGGTGATGACCTTGTTTTATTCCCGTGTCTTTTAGAACAGCTTGAAGAATTAAACGGATATGCAGAAGAGGCAGGTTATTCTATAAAACATGCCAAGGATGCATAAAGGACAGTTTTATAATGACTTCAAAATATAATATGACACAAGAGGAAAATATATTTCTTGCAAAAAGAAATATTGTAGATTATATATGGAAAAGTGCCAATCTTGAAGGTATTGGAATAACATATCCAGATACACAGGCAGTTTATAATGGCATGGCTGTATCTGGATATACAATAGAAGATATAAATGCTATTAATGATTTAAAACATGCATGGCAGTTTTTACTGGAACATATTAATGATAAACTTGATTTGGAATTTATAGAAAAGGTCCATATGTTGTTAGGCAGGTTTACAATTATAAATGCTGGAAGCATAAGAATGGAAGAAGTAAGGATTGGCGGTACAGAATATATTCCCGAAATGCCAGATAAGAAAAAAATATCCAATAAAATACATGAGACGGCTGCCCGCAAAGACCAGCCATGTAATATTGCATTAGATATTATGCTGTACCTTATGAGGGCACAGCTGTTTTATGATGGCAACAAACGGCTTGCAATGCTTATTGGCAATAAGATAATGATTCAATATGGACAAGGTATTATATCAGTTAGCCAGAAGTATACGAATGAATTTTATAAATTATTAATTGAATTCTATGAGACAAATAAAACAGATAAGATTAAACAATTTTTATATGATAATTGTATAGATGGGATGAAATTTAACAGATAAAGTATAAAGTCTTTTAAAACGGAGGAAAATAATGCAGACAATTATTGTTTTATTAGATGCAGCTAAACTTGTAAATCCTGATTTGGACTTGCGTTACAAAATACCAGATTGTATAGAAGAAGTTACAAATGGAAGAATACAGGATAATGGATATGATTATATTGACAGCAACGATGAAAGCAGTTTGCTTGGCATATGGCTTGAAACAGAAAATGCTGCAGAAAATTATAAAGATATTGTAAAATTATTCCAGAAGAAGAAATTCCTTAATAATGATTTGTCAAAAAGTGCAGAAATATATATTTCAGAGAATGAAACAGATGATTTAAAGAACTGCACTAAGGTGTTCCCAGCATGAAAACGTTATGTACATAATAATACTGGGGTGGTTTATAATGCTGGCAATATAAATATAGTAAAAAATTACTGGATGGCAAAGGCTTAAGGAGGATTATATCCGATGGAAAAACCTTTACTTGAAACATTTGATAACTTAAACCTGACAGACAGGCAGGCAAGACTTTTTAAAGATGTTGTAGTTTCAAGGGTTGTTGTAACAAGAAAAACTAAAAATGTAGAAATTTATATAGAAAGCAGCCATATTATTGCATACCGTGAAATAGGGCTGCTTGAATATGCTTTGGCTGGTGTGCTTGGCAGAGCAGGCTATAAAGTGAAGGTTTATGACAGGTTTAATTTATCATCACAATATACACCTGGAAATTTCTGGGAGGAATACCATGACAGTATATTGCTTATTTTAAAAGAGGAAAATATACTTGAGTTTAATATGGTATACCGTGGAGATGTGAATATTGCAGGCAATATAATAAATATTTCATGTGAAGATGATATTATGTACAGGGCAAGGGAAGAAAAACTGGCAGAGCTGGTTAGCAGGATATTCAGCACTAAAGCATCTTTTGAAATATCTGTAAATGTAAATTATACTGAACCTGTTTCTATAAATGAACTTCCAGCTACAGGTACTTATGGTATGGCAAAACCTGTTATATATAAAGCACAGTCTGCTGGAAGCAATGTAAAACAGGATAATAATCCAGAAGATAATTATTATGCTACAATGGCAGGTGCAAGCCTTGCAAGTGAAATGTTTAATAAGAAAGACACAGGCAGCCCTGCAAAAAGCCTGGCAGAAGGTCCTGCAAAAACGCAGTCTGCAAAGAAACAGGCAGATACAAATAATAACAGTAAAGGTTATGATAAGAAATACAACAGCCAGCAGAAAGGCAGGTACAAGGGACAGGGCGCTTACAAAGGGACTGACGGGGAATGTTTTTACGGAAGAAACTGTGATGGTGATATTATTAAGATTGCTGATATACAAGGCGAAGTCGGGGAAGTTGTAATTGAGGGCCAGGTTGTTTCTGCAGAAGAGCGTGAGATTAAAAATGAAAAAATAATTTATATGTTTAATGTAACTGACTTTACAGATACAATACAGGCTAAAATATTTATCCCAAAAGAAGAAGCTGGTGCAGTGCGTGATAATATTAAGGCAGGCAAGTTTATTAAGCTTAAAGGTGTGCCTCTTTATGATACATTTAGCAGGGAGATTGCAATTTCTTCTATACGTGGCATTAAACCAGGCATAGATAAACGTGTAAAACGCATGGATAATTACCAGGGAATGAAGCGTGTTGAACTCCATGCACATACACAAATGAGTGAGATGGATTCGGTAATGGCAATAGGGGATTATGTAAATACTGCCAAAAGGTGGGGACACAGTGCAATGGCTATTACAGACCATGGTGTAGTACAGTCTTTCCCGGATGCAGACCATGCATTAAAGCCTGGTGACGACCTTAAAATTATCTATGGTGTTGAGGCTTACCTTGTAGATGACCTTATAGATACGGTAATTAACAGTAAAGGACAGGATTTTACTGGTGAGTTTGTTGTATTTGACCTTGAAACAACAGGCATTGGTGCCACCAGTAATGAAATAATAGAAATAGGCGCAGTTAAAGTTATAAATAACGTAATTACAGATAAATTCAGTACATTTGTAAATCCTGGAAGACCTGTTCCTTATAATATACAGGAACTTACAGGCATTAATGACCAGATGGTTTCAGATGCTCCATCTATAGACGTGGCACTGCCAGATTTCCTTGGATTTTGCGGAAATGCGGTTCTTGTAGCACATAATGCCTCATTTGATACAGGATTTATCTCCCAGAAAGCAAAGGACAGGGGAATACACACGGATTTTACTGTAATAGATACTGTTGCAATGTCAAGGGCACTTTTGCCAGAACTTAAGAAATATAAGCTTGACACTGTTGCAAAGACACTTGGTGTTTCACTTGAAAACCACCACCGCGCTGTTGATGATGCAGGTGCTACAGCGGAAATATTTGTAAAACTGGTAAAACGGCTTGAAGATAAAGGTATAACTACCTTAGAAGGGCTTAATGAATTTGGCAGGCCTGGTGATGAAACAATACGGAAACTGCCATCATACCATGCAGTAATACTTGCCAAAAATGAAACAGGGCGTGTAAACCTGTACAGGCTTGTTTCAGAGTCGCACCTCAGATACTTTAACAGAAGGCCAAAACTTCCTAAAAGCCTGTACATGCAGTATAGTGAAGGGCTTATGATTGGTTCCGCATGTGAAGCAGGGGAACTTTACAGGGCTATACTTGAGGAAAAACCAGAGGAAGAAATAGACAGGCTTGTTAAATTTTATGATTACTTAGAGATACAGCCACTTGGCAATAATGCATTTATGCTGCGTGATAATAACAAGTTTCCACATATCCAGGATGAGAATGACCTTATGGAGATTAACCGTAAGATTGTTTCACTTGGAGAAGAATATAATAAACTTGTAGTTGCTACATGTGATGTACATTTCCTGAATGCAGAAGATGAAGTGTACAGGCGCATTATAATGTCTGGAAAGGGCTTTGCTGACGCTGACCAGCAGGCGCCGCTTTATTACAGGACTACAGAAGAGATGCTTTCAGAATTCCAGTATCTTGGCGCTAAGAAGGCAGAGGAAATTGTTATAACAAATACAAACCTTATTGCAGATATGATTGATTATATAAGCCCATGCAGCCCAAGAAAATGTCCGCCTGAAATTGAAAATTCAGATAATGATTTAAGGGAAATCTGCTATAATAAAGCACATTCAATATATGGAAAAGACCTTCCACCTGTAGTTGTAGAAAGGCTTGAGAGGGAGCTAAACTCAATTATCAGCAACGGTTATGCAGTTATGTATATTATTGCACAGAAGCTTGTGTGGAAATCAAATGAAGATGGTTACCTTGTAGGCTCAAGGGGGTCTGTAGGTTCATCATTTGTTGCGACAATGGCAGGCATTACAGAAGTAAACCCGCTTTCAGCACATTATTACTGTCCGGAATGCCATTACTATGATTTTGACTCAGAAGATGTAAAAGCATTTGCTGGAAGTTCAGCCTGTGACATGCCAGACAAAAAATGCCCGGAATGCGGGCATATGCTTGAAAAAGACGGGCACGATATACCATTTGAAACATTCCTTGGTTTTAAAGGTGACAAAGAGCCTGATATAGACCTTAACTTTTCAAGTGAATACCAGAGTAATGCACATGATTATACTGAAGTAATATTTGGGGCAGGACACACATTCAGGGCTGGTACAGTCGGCACGCTTGCTGACAAGACAGCATATGGTTATGTTAAAAAGTATTATGAAGAACATGAGGAAACAAAGCGCAAAGCAGAGATAGAACGTATTTCAGAAGGGTGTACAGGTGTTCGCAGAAGCACGGGACAGCATCCTGGCGGAATAGTAGTGCTTCCAATGGGTGAAGAAATATATACATTTACGCCAGTGCAGCATCCTGCTAATGATATGTCAACTAAGATAATTACAACACATTTTGATTATCATAAGATAGATGCCAACCTGCTTAAGCTGGATATACTTGGACACCAGGACCCTACAATGATACGTATGCTTGAAGACCTTACAGATGTTGATGCTTCAAAGATAAGGATGGATGATGAAAAGGTGCTGTCACTTTTTGAAAATACAACAGCACTTGGCATAAAGCCAGAAGATATTGGCGGATGTACACTTGGATGCCTTGGACTTCCTGAATTTGGCACGCAGTTTGTACATGGAATGCTTATGGAAGCAAAGCCGAAGAACTTTTCAGACCTTGTACGTATCTCCGGGCTGTCACATGGTACAAATGTATGGCTTGATAATGCACAGTATTTTATTGCAAATGGCGACTGCACACTGTCGACTGCAATATGTACACGTGATGATATTATGACATACCTTATCCGCATGGGTGTTGAAAATGAACGTTCATTTAAAATAATGGAAAGTGTGCGTAAAGGCAAGGGCCTTACGCCTGATATGGAAGAAGATATGCTGGCATGTAATGTGCCAGAGTGGTATATTGAGTCCTGCAAACGCATTAAATACATGTTCCCGAAAGCACATGCCGCCGCATATGTTATGATGGCTATACGTGTAGCATATTTTAAAGTATATTACCCGCTGGCTTATTATGCTGCATTTTTCAGTATACGCGCAACATCTTTTAACTATGAACTTATGTGCCTTGGAAGGGAAAGACTTGAGTATTATATGGAAGATTACCGCAAACGCAAAAATGAATTATCAGACAAAGAAAAAGATACATACGAAGATATGCGCATAGTGCAGGAAATGTATGCAAGGGGTTTTGAATTTGTAAAGCTTGATATATACAGGGCAAAGGCAAACCGTTTCCAGATTACAGATGGCAAGCTTATGCCTTCATTTTCCACAATAGACGGGCTTGGGGATAAAGCGGCAGAAATGATAGAAGATGAGGCAGGCAAGGGCAAATTCCTTTCACGTGAGGATTTTAAAAACCGTTGCAAAGTAAGTGAAAAGGTAGTAGAAACAATGGCAGACATGGGGCTGATGGGAGATATGCCACACAGTAACCAGATGTCAATAATGGATTTTCTGGCTATGTAAAAGCCAGTAACAGTTCAGCATTCCATAAAAATGCGAAGATTTTTGACATGTTTTTCGTCAAAAATATGAGTTTTACAGTGCCATTTTGCACTTTTTTTGTGCAAAATGTGTACATAACCAGTGCTGAAAGCACTGCTATGTTACTATTAAGCCGTAAG
>JAAWKM010000100.1 GCA_022797375.1 Lachnospiraceae bacterium | reverse complement strand
TAACAGTTCAGCCTTCCATAAAAATGCGAAGATTTTTGACATGCTTTTCGTCAAAAATATGAGTTTTACAGTGCCATTTTGCACTTTTTTTGTGCAAAATGTGTACATAACCAGTGCTGAAAGCACTGCTATTTGTGCCGTGCAAAGCACGGCATGGGGATTTTTATGTGTTTATATTTACTGGTTTTGCTTATACAGGTTTTGGGGATATTATATACAGGCTGTCATTTTAAAGCTGTTTACAAGGCTGGTTATAATAATTTTTCCAAAATATTTAAAAAATGTCTTGACAAGGAATATTAAGAGTGATATCTTACTAAATAGATGTTAGCACTCCATTAAAAAGAGTGCTAACAAGATAGAGAAGGGAGTGGTTCGTTGGAGTTAAGTGAGAGAAAGATAAAAATTCTCCAGACAGTAATCCGCACATATCTTGAAACTGGAGAACCTGTTGGTTCCAGAACCATTTCAAAGGACGCTGGTTTAAACTTAAGTTCAGCAACTATACGTAATGAAATGTCCGATTTAGAGGAGATGGGCTATATTATACAGCCACATACTTCCGCGGGGCGTATACCTACAGATAAAGCATACCGGCTTTATGTTGATACTATGCTGGATGATAAGACGAATGAAGTGCAAAACCTTAAGGAACAGCTTGAGGAAAAGGCTGGTAAGATTGATGTACTGCTTAAGCAGGTGGCGAAATATCTTGCAAGCAATACAAATTATGCAACTATGGTATCAGGTCCAAGGTACAAGTCAAAGAAGGTTAAATTCATACAAATCACGCCTGTGGATGAAGAAAGCCTTCTTACAGTAATTGTACTTGACAATAATGTTGTTAAAAACCAGATGTTAAAGGTTAACGAGCTTGTAGAACAGGAACTTGTGGTAAAACTGAATTTTATACTTAATACAACATTAAACGGGCTTGATGTTACAGAAATGAACCTTGCAATTATCAGGCAGATAAAAGAACAGGCTGGAAGCCATGCAAGTGTTATTGATGCGGTACTGGAACTTATTGGCAATGCACTTACAGAAGATGACGACCTGGAGATTTACACAAGCGGGGCTACAAACTTTTTAAAATACCCTGAACTTTCCAGTAAATCAGAAACAACAGAGCTTCTTAATGCATTTGAGGAGAAAAGGATTATTAATAACTGGCTTGAGACCACAGATGCAGGAAGCGAAACACATGATATACAGGTTTATATTGGCAATGAAACAAAGGTAGAAAGCATGAAGGACTGCTCTATGGTAACTGCCACATACAGGATACATGAAGGTGTATATGGCAAAATTGGAATTGTAGGGCCAAAGCGCATGGACTACGATAAAGTAGTAAGCACCTTACAGTCATTAATGGTGCAGCTTGATGATATATTCAAGGATGGGTAATTTTTATCCATTATGTAGTATTTTACAGACAGATACCAGTACAAATAAGAGAGGTGGTAAATGCAGTGGCAGCAGGAAATAATTTAGATAATGAAGTTAAACAGAAAGAAAGCAGTGATAATGCTTTTAGTGAAGGGCCGGATAGTGATGATACCAGCATAAATACTGGAAATGATGCAGAAGCTGTATTACATGAGGATGATAATATCCAGACAGAAGAAAATACATCTGCAAATGAGGCTTCTGGTGATACAGAAGACAGTAATCCGGTGAATGGCAGCGGAGAAGCGGCTGGTACATCTGGCAAGAAAGAAAAGCGTTTTGGCAGGAAGAAAGATAAAAATATTGAAAAACTTGAGGAAAAGCTTGCTGAACTTGAGGATAAAAGGGTAAGGCAGCTTGCAGAGTTTGATAATTTCAGGAAACGTTCTGAAAAAGAAAAGTCACAGATGTTTGAAACTGGTGCAAAAACTGTTGTAGAAAAAATCCTTCCAGTTATAGATAACTTTGAAAGAGGGCTTGCAGGAGTTCCTGCAGAGGAAAAAGAAGCACCTTTTGTACAGGGTGTGGAACTTGTTTATAAGCAGCTTGTTACTGCACTGGATGAACTTGGCGTAAAGCCTATAGATGCGGTAGGGAAAGAGTTTGACCCAAACCTCCACAATGCTGTTATGGCAGTTGATGATGATTCACTTGAAAGCGGGACAGTTGCAGAGGAAATGCAAAAGGGCTATATGTACAATGAGAGTGTAGTAAGACATAGTATGGTAAAAGTAGTTAATTAATTATTAAACGGGTTTGTGTCTGGGCGCTGTCTGGCAACAGGCCTGTTATATACAAAATTAGCAGCGCAGAAAAGAGGTTAATTATGAGTAAAATTATTGGTATTGACTTAGGTACAACAAATTCATGTGTAGCTGTTATGGAGGGCGGAAAGCCTGTAGTAGTAGCTAATACAGAAGGGGCAAGGACAACACCGTCTGTAGTTGCATTTACAAAGACAGGTGAGAGGTTAGTAGGTGAACCTGCAAAGCGCCAGGCAGTAACCAATGCAGATAAAACAATTTCTTCAATTAAAAGGGACATGGGTACAGACCACAGGGTATCTATTGATGATAAAAAGTATTCACCACAGGAAATTTCAGCTATGATACTCCAGAAATTAAAGGCAGATGCAGAAAGCTACCTTGGTGAAAAGGTTACAGAAGCTGTTATTACAGTACCAGCTTACTTTAATGATGCACAGCGCCAGGCTACAAAGGATGCAGGAAAGATTGCAGGTCTTGATGTTAAGCGTATTATAAATGAGCCTACAGCAGCAGCGCTTGCTTATGGGCTTGACAATGAAAAAGAACAGAAAATAATGGTGTATGACTTAGGTGGTGGTACATTTGATGTATCTATTATTGATATTGGTGATGGTGTAATAGAAGTTCTTTCAACATCAGGTGATAACCGTCTTGGTGGTGATGACTTCGATAAGAAGATTACTGATTATATGATACAGGAGTTTAAAAATGCAGAGGGAGTTGACCTTTCTAAAGATAAAATGGCACTCCAGAGGCTTAATGAAGCAGCAGAAAAGGCTAAGAAAGAGCTTTCATCAGCTACAACAACAAATATAAACCTGCCATTTATTACTGCTACGCCAGAAGGCCCTAAGCATTTCGACATGAACCTTACACGTGCTAAGTTTGATGAACTTACACATGACCTTGTAGAAAGGACAGCAACACCTGTAACTAATGCTTTAAAAGATGCAGGGCTTACAGCTTCAGAACTTGGCAAGGTACTCCTTGTAGGTGGTTCAACACGTATACCAGCAGTACAGGATAAGGTTAAACAGCTTACAGGCCATGAACCTAATAAGTCACTTAACCCAGATGAATGTGTAGCACTTGGTGCATCTGTACAGGGTGGAAAGCTTGCTGGTGATGCAGGTGCTGGTGATATCCTTCTTCTTGATGTAACACCACTTTCACTTTCAATTGAAACAATGGGCGGTGTTGCTACAAGGCTTATTGAAAGAAATACAACAATCCCTACAAAGAAGAGCCAGGTATTCTCTACAGCAGCAGATAACCAGAGTGCAGTTGATATCAATGTATTACAGGGTGAACGCCAGTTTGCAAGGGATAACAAATCACTTGGACAGTTCAGGCTTGATGGAATCCCTCCAGCAAGGCGCGGTGTGCCACAGATTGAAGTTACATTTGATATTGATGCCAACGGTATTGTAAATGTTTCTGCTAAAGACCTTGGTACAGGCAAAGAACAGCATATCACTATTACAGCAGGCTCAAATATGTCTGATGACGAAATTGACAGGGCTGTAAGGGAAGCAGCACAGTTTGAAGCAGAGGATAAAAAACGCAAAGAAGGCATTGATGCACGTAATGATGCTGACAGCCTTGTATTCCAGACACAGAAAGCACTTGATGAAGTAGGTGACAAGATTGACTCTTCAGAGAAGGAAAAAGTGCAGTCAGATATTGATGCCCTTAAGGCTGTTGTTGACAGGACAAATCCTGAGAGCATGTCAGACAGTGATATTGATGAATTAAAGGCTGGCAAAGAGAAACTTATGGAAAGTGCACAGAATGTGTTCCAGAAGATGTATGAAAGTGCACAGGCAGCAGGAGCAGGTCCGGATATGGGCGGAATGGGTCCAGATATGGGTGCATCACAGGGAGCAGCAAGTGCAGATGATGATGTAGTTGATGGAGATTACCGCGAGGTATAAAAAGTGAAAAATTACAGGGCAGGATTCCTGCTTTGGAAAACTCCCTGGCAAGGCTATAGTGCCCTGCCAGGTTTTTATGGCGGCAGGTGTGCCTTTCACATACCAGTAAATATAAAAACAGGTTAAGTTAGTTCTGCTGCTATAAGCGGCACAGTTTGAAACGTAGTAAGAAGTTCTTGTAGGTTATAAGAAACCAGGGGAGCAATATTTATGGCAGATAAAAGAGATTATTATGAAGTCCTTGGAGTAGACCGTGGGGCTTCTGATTCAGAGATTAAATCAGCATACCGCAAGCTGGCTAAAAAGTACCATCCTGATATTAATCCAGGTGACCAGGAGGCAGAGGTAAAGTTTAAAGAAGCTTCTGAGGCTTATGCAGTGCTTAGTGATGCTGATAAAAGGCGCCAGTATGACCAGTTTGGCCATGCTGCTTTTGAAGGCGGTGCTGGTGGAGGCGGCTTTGATTTTGGCGGAATGGACATGGGAGATATCTTTGGGGATATTTTCGGTGACTTCTTTGGCGGCGGGCGTTCAAGGCAGCATAGCAATGGGCCAATGAAAGGCCAGAATGTCCGTACATCAGTAAGAATTACATTTGAGGAAGCATGTTTTGGTGTTGAAAAAGAGATAGATATAACATTAAAAGAAGAGTGTCCTGACTGTCATGGAACAGGTGCTAAACCGGGTACTTCGCCTGAAACATGTTCAAAATGTGGTGGCAAGGGCCAGGTAGTATTTACACAGCAGTCACTGTTTGGAGTTGTAAGAAATGTGCAGTCATGCCCTGATTGCCGTGGTACAGGTAAAATTATAAAGAATAAATGTTCTGGCTGCAGTGGAAGTGGTTATGTCAGCAGGCGTAAGAAGATTTCAGTGTCAATACCTGCCGGGATAGATAATGGACAGTGTGTAAGGATACGTGAAAAAGGCGAGCCAGGAATAAATGGTGGCGGAAGGGGCGACCTGCTTGTAGAAGTGCTTGTAAGCAGGCATCCGCTTTTCCAGCGCCAGGACAGGGATATATATTCTACTGCGCCTATAACATTTACGCAGGCAGCACTTGGCGGGGATGTTTATATAAAGACTATAGACGGCGAAGTTATTTATAGTGTAAAACCTGGCACACAGACTGACACGAGGGTGCGCTTAAGAAATAAAGGTGTTCCGTCATTGCGTAACAAACAAATGAGGGGTGACCACTATGTAACTCTTGTAGTCCAGGTTCCAACAAGCATGACACAGGAGCAGAAAGACCTTCTCCTTCAGTTTGACAAAGCCATGTATGGGGAGAAAGAGGAAAATAGTGCACCAGAAGAAGAAAAGACAGAAGGCAAGAAAAAGAAAAAACACTGGAAAAAATAGGCATACAGACAGCCCAGGCAATAAGCAGGGGCTGTCTTTTAAAATAGTCTTTCTGGCAGATACACCGCCCCCTGGGGCGGACTTGTAAAACAAACCTAGTCATGCCCCGCAGCTTGCTGCGGGGTATTTTGCTTAGATAAAAATAACTTATGGGACTTTTGCATAAAAAATAAAAACTAATTTAGCATAAATGACAATTGATTTATATAATAGTTTTAATATATCATATGTATAAAATAATTCAGACACATTATTGTTTTTTATTATTAAAATTGTTATAATAGAAGGAACAAAGTATTATGCCAGACACAGGAACGCCATATGATGATGTATTCAGGACAATGACAACAGACTGCCCGTTCCTGCTGATACCACTTATCAATGAAGTATTCGGGGAACACTATACTGGGAATGAAAAGATAACACTTTTACAGAATGAACATTTTATAAAGCTGGCAGACGGGAAATTAAAGAAGAGAGTAACAGACAGCAGCATAAGCCTGCCAGGAAGCAATAGCAGGATATACCATTTTGAATGCCAGAGCACACCAGATGGTGAAATAATAATAAGGATATTTGAATATGCCTCACAGATGGCACTTGAAGGGGCGTATGCCAGCAATGGGAAGCTTGTGCTGGAATACCCACATTCAGCAATACTTTATTTAAGGCATAACAGCAACACGCCAGACAACATGGAAATAACAATAAAAACACCAGGCGGGGAAGTTTCATATAAAGTGCCGGTAATTAAAATGGATTACAGCCTTGAAGAAATATTTAGAAAGAACCTGCTGTTTTTAATACCATTTTATATATTCTGTTATGAGAAAGAATTTCCTGCAATGGAAAACGGGAGTGGAAACCTTGTAAAAGCAGAACAGGAATTTCTGAAAATTGTAAATGTATTAGACAGCATGTGCTTAAACGGGGAGATAACAGAATATATAAAATGTATGCTGTCAGGCATGTCAAAGATTGTAATAGATAATATAGCAGCAAAATATGAAAAAGTAAAAGAAGGGCTTGGTGGTATTATGGGCGGAAAAGTTTTAGAATACGAAGCAAAAACAATTTTAAAGACAGGAATAGAGCAGGGAATGGAAAGGGCACTGGTTTTCATGGTCGTGAAGAAAATCAAAAAAGGGAAAGGCATTGAAATTATTGCGGAAGAACTTGAAGAGGATAAGGAAAAGATTGGAAAGATATTTTATGCTGCAATGGAAGCAGCGCCAGGTTATGATATTGATAAAATATGTGATACTTTAAACCAATAGAAAAAACAGTATATATAATGTTTAAATATTTATTACTATTATGTTAATAAATAAAACTCAAAGTCTGGTTATGGGAGTTTTAAATTTTTTTGCATGTTATAGACAGAGCTCTAAAGGGTGAAAAGTATGTTTTGCCTTCCTATGTTCGTTTGCCCTCTCCTAAAAAAACGGAAAAATTTTCTGCCATTTCTATGTTATTTTAAAATATAAACTGAATATATTAATTTTCATATATTTTAATATTCATAATACTATGGGTTGCTACATTGCCCCGCAATTCCTGTAATCCTGCAAACACCTCCAATTCCGCATATTTGCAAGCAAATCTGCTTTTTGCTGGTTACTATTCACAGTCAATGAAATTCGAGGATTTTTGGCATGTTTTGTGCCAAAAATACGAGTTTTATGACGCCATTTTGCATGATTTTTTGCAAAATGTGTGCATTTTCAGCGCTGAAAGCGCTGCTTGTTACTATGAACAGCGTAGCTGTGAATAGTAACTTTTGCTGGTGTCTGGCAATATTCATAATTATATGTTGATAATTAAATATAAATAATATATAATTAGTTATAAAATAAATTATATATTATTTAATATATAACTGTAATATATTTTATAGAAAATATTTTGGATGGCGGCAATATGGATGAGCATAAGATAAATTATTGTATGGGCTGCATGAACCCAGTTACAGATGATGGGAAATGTAATAAATGCGGCTTTGATATTAGCACATATAATGTATCTAAACGCTGTCTTGTGCCAGGTACTATACTTGCTGGAAGGTATATGGCTGGAAGGGTTATTGGCGAAGGTGGTTTTGGCATTACATATATTGGCAGGGATTTGGTTTTAGATATTATAATTGCGGTTAAGGAGTATTTTCCGCTGGCTTACGGGGTGCGTGGTGCAAGGGAGTGCAAAGATAATACAATTTATGTAAACCAGGATAATGCAGATAATATTTACCAGAAAGGCCTTGACAGGTTTTATAAAGAGGCAAAGATACTTTCACAATTCCATATGCTTGAGGGTATAGTCCTGGTCAGGGATTTTTTTTATGAAAACCAGACAGCTTATATTGTGATGGATTATATCAATGGGATTAATTTAAAGAAATACGTAAAAGAGAATGGCAAAACCGCGGGAGACAAGGCTTTACAACTTATGCAGCCAGTTATAAGGTCTCTTGGCATGATACACCAGGCAGGGATTATACACCGTGATATAAGTCCTGATAACCTTATTATGGCAGAAGACGGGAGGCTGGTTCTTGTAGACTTTGGTTCCGCGCAGATTGAAGAAGGGAATATTACGCGGAGCATTACAGTAATGTTTAAACGTGGTTTTACGCCTGAGGAGCAGTATATAAGCAGGGGGAAGCAGGGTGCATGGACAGATATTTATGCTTTATGTGCAACTATTTATTATATGGTTACAGGCATAGTGCCAGATGAAGCTGTTGAAAGAATGTTAGATGACAAACTGGCGGGACTTTCAGGATTTCCAGATATAAATATATCTGTTACACAGAAATGTGCAATAATGCGTGGAATGTCTGTTAAACCAGAAGAGAGATTCCAGACCATACAGGAACTGTATGATATATTGTATAATAAAGATAAAATTTTGTTAAATAGTGTAAAACAAAAAGATATAAGAAAATATTATATTAGAATTATAACAATAAGCTGTGTAATAATTATATCAGGATATTTTATTATACCAGGGCTTTTACCAGAAACGGAAAGGGTGAAACCTGATAGTAAAAGTTTTTCTTATAATACAGTTACACCTGATGTAAATGTAATTAATAAAAGCAGCAGACCATACACACCAGTGCCAGAAAATATAAAAATGCAATTATTTAAAGGACTTACAAAAAAGCAGGCAGAAGAACACCTGGCTAAATCAGGGGATAAGTATTTAAAGATAGACTGGGAAGAAAAATATAACAATAAAGTGGCAAAAGGAACGGTTATTAGCCAGAATATTCCAGCAGATACAAGTTATTTTCCAGGCAGCATAGAGAAAATTGTGCTTACAATAAGCCTTGGTACAAAACCGGTAAGAGTACCAGATGTTACAGGGAAGTATTATAAAAATGCAGTCAGGAAATTAAAAAACAAGAAATTAAAGTACAAGTTAGTCTGGGAAGAGAGCACAAAGGAAAAAGGTATTGTTATTTTACAAAATGAAAAGGCAGGAAAGTATATAATGCCTGGCAAAAAAGTATGTCTTACAGTTAGTAGCGGAATAAAAACAACGCCTGTACCAGTTCCAACACCAACACCAGTAAAACCAGTTGTTCCAGAAGAAACACCAGTACCAGAAAGGACAAAAGCACCTGGTAAAAAGCCGCATAAAAAAGAAGTGGGTACAGATATTAGTGAACCGGATGCTTTTATTGGGGTTATTCCATAATAAGTAAAATAGTGTGAAAATATATTTAAGGCAACATTTTTTATTACTATTAAAAGATTGCACAAATGGAGGAAAAATGCAGGATAGTTCTTTTTCTGTAATTATTAAAAAGATTTTATCAGAAGGTTCTTTTCTATATTCTGATATATATTTTACAAGAAAAATATTAAAACTGCCAGAACAGGCAGAAATAACAAGGCAGGACAGGCAGGATGCTTATGTTGAGTTCCGTAAGAAAACAAACTGCCAGGATTTTGCATCAGTCCCAACTATTAAAAGATGGTTTGGGATTAATGGTTATTCAGTGCCAGGACGTGAACAGGTATACCAGTTAAGTTTTGCACTTGGGTTTTCAGTTAATGAAACAGAGGAAATACTTAAATACGGGTTGCATGAACCTGGAATTTCATTTAATGATTACCATGAGGTAATTTATGTATACTGCCTGGAAAATAAAATGAAATGGCAGGATGCCAAAAATATGGAGTGCCAGTTTGAAAATTTGTTTGATGGAATGACAGAATTTATACATACATGTAATACTAAGCAGCTTATGCAGCAATATATGTGCAATAAAAACAATACAACAGAAGAATTTATGGAATGGATGTCCTTAAATATAGCTTCTTTTAAAGGCTATAGCAAGACAACACTGGATTATCTTAACAAATATAGTTCCATTATTATAAATTATATACGCATGGATGCATCAGAAAACCTTGAAAGTCTGCTTCAGGAAACAGATTTTGCCCTATGGGAAAAAAATAAAATATTTTATTCAAAGGACAGGCAGGAACTTATACAGAAATATATAAGGAAAGCAAAAAGAGGAAAGCAGAATAAAATTTCGGAGGGATTGTTAAACAATATTTTAGAATTAAACCGTATCGCCAATTCAAAGATATCTTCAAACCAGAGCATATTGTCAGAAATATTCATGCTTTCCTCACATTCATCAATATTAGGGAATCTTACGGGCAAACATTTGTCAGACTTATTAAATCTTCCTTTACAACTTGAACGTGCAATGCGTGCGGACAAGGCTGCCAGTGAAATGGAAAAACTTAAGGAAGAAACGCCATGTCCTGTGTGGATTAAGGATTTTATATATAATTATACAAAAGGCAAAGTAAAACCAACCACTGTTAAGGAAGCATCTGCATGGATTGGGCATTTCTGTACAGAGCATAAAAGACGCTGTAAAATGGTACAGAGAAAAGACCTGCTTCCTATGGTTTTATATGTATCACAGCGTAAATATCTTGATACTATATCTGGAAATATGATTTATTACAATAAGGAACAGGCACAGAAATATTTTGTGGAAATGGCAAATGCAACTTTATCTTCATGTGGGATGGCAGCATTAACCCCTGCTTTCCAGTTAGATGCCCTGCTTCTTGCCTGTTTCCAGCCAAATGAAATGTATTCTTACAGTGATATACTTGATGCTTTATCAGTTTAACCAAAGAGAGGGTATGAAAATGTATATAAAGAAAAAATATAGCAGGAGTATTTCCCTGGTAATTATAATAGCAATTCTAATAAATATAACAGCTTTGTTTTATGCCAGAAATACAGATGCAGAAGAAACAGCAGGGACAGAAGATATAGAAAATACAGAGGAAGAACCAGGGATGGTTCTGTATAAAGAAGGAAAGCCAGAGGGAGAGTACAGCCTTCTTGAAGATGCTTTAAATGCTATGACAGATAAAAACGGGGATTATAAAATTGTTTTTAATAAAAATAAAGAAGAATATACACTTTATGGTGATATAGAACTTCCAGAGGTTTCAACTATTACATTATCTGGAATATATGAAATGAATTATATTAGTGAAAGTGTTGCTGATATATATATTACTAAAATTAATACAGATGGCAATATCGGACTTAACTCAGACCTTATTCTGGAAGATATTGGTATATGTAATATTAACGAAACAAAAGACTGCGAATTTCAGTTAAGGGAACATATGTTAAAAGTGCAGGGAGAACATGTTGATATACAGGCAAAAGATGGTAAAAAGTTATTTAATTTAACAGGTGGTGAAAATTCAAATTTTATTATAAATAACCTGGACTTTTACTTTAATTCAAATATTATAGTTGGAAAAGTTGCATTAAATAATGATTCATTGCTTAGTTGTAATGGATATTTTAACCAGATACAGGAACTAGCTTCTTATGGAGGGGAAACAGTATATAATAACAGAATATTTTTTAATGGAACTACAGGATATAATAATTATTACAATATTGTGAATATAAAAATTTACAAATTTCTTAATATTGATATTTCTGCGTATGGCAGGCTGGATATTGGTTCAATAGAGCAGTATCTTGATATAGATGGCATATATATCAGTTCAGCATATGACAGCTTTAATGAAGATGCATACTGCCACGTAAATATAAATGGAAGTATTAATACAAAATTATATTTTAGTTTTTATATAAATAATATGAATGAAAAAGACTTTAATATTTTTTGTAATACTTCTTCAATATGCACACCTGGTATACCTTTGCCAGAAATTAAGATATATTTGGATTGTGCCAGCCATCCAGAATGGAAAATAGAAAAAGTATATAAAGATGTGGAAGGCAATATATGGTTTAAACCAGCGGAAGTGGCAGACAATGGACAATTGTGTTATAAACTGGACGAAGATTCAAGGGATGGACAAGGAATATATTATTCACTTGATATAGAAAATAAAACTGCCACCGTTGGAAAAGATAGTAATGTATTAAATTCTGCTGGATATAAAGGTGCAATTAATGCAAGTGTTATAATTCCTTCTTTAGTAGAAAAGGACGGAGAGAAATATACTGTTACGAGGATTGGTTCAAATGCTTTTTCAAATGGGCAGTATATAATGAAAATTGAGATTGCAGATACAGTAAAATCAATTGGTGAAAAAGCATTTTCTGGAACTTCAGTAAATGGGATATATATTGGTTCTGGTGTAGAAAGCATTGAAAAATATGCATTAGATGCTATTTTGTTATACAGGATATATGTAAACCCTGCAAACCAGGATTTTTTTAGCCAGAATAATGTCCTGTTTGATAAAACATGTGAAACTTTAATAAGGTTTCCAGGTACAAATTCACTGGATATGCGTAATTATAGTGTGCCTTATCCAGTAAAAACAATAGCAGACGGAGCTTTTAAGAATACATATATAGAAAATATAACCCTGGCAGATTCTGTAAAAACTATAGGAGAAGAGGCATTTAGCAGATGTACTGTCCTGGAAAGTTTCAGTGGAAACCAGATTGAAGAAATAAAAAAACTTGCATTTAATGGTTGTTATATTTTAAAATATCTTTATCCAGGAACAAATTTAAAAGTTATAGAAACAAAAGCTTTTAATGAATGTAATTCCCTTGAATGGCTGTTCCTGCCAGATAATAATATGTTAATAGCAGATAAAGCACTGTTTGGCATGAAAAAGTTAAAGTATTTTATTGGTGCCAAAAATGCACAATATGGTACAATGGTTTTTGCTTATTGTGAAAATTTATCATTTGTTTCACTTTCAGAATATACGGAAAATATTCCAGAAGGTTTATTTTCTGTATGCAGTTCGTTAGAAAAACTTTATATTCCAGAACAGTATACAAGCTGTGGTTTATCAGCATTTATGGGTATTAAGGATGGCCAATGTACAGTTTATGGTTCTGGTATACAAAAGGAATTTTTTATAAGGGCTTTGGTAAATTTTGAAGATAAGTCAGGGCATGAACATATAATGGCTACAGAAACAATTGCAGAACCAGGAGAGAAGACATGTGGTGCAGAAGTAACATATTGTACATACTGCCATTATATAGAAGAAGGAAAACTGCTTCCAGCAAAGGGTGGACAAGTAACAATTCCAACAATTAATACTCCAGTTTTAAAAACACCTGCACCTGCTGTAAATGAAACTCCATTGCCAGAAACATCAATAACACCTGTTCCAGAAGAAACACAAAAGCCAGAAAATACAACAGAACCCCAGGCATCCCAGAAACCTGCTAATGGAAGTAATACAGGTGGCAGTGGCAGCAGTTCTCCAGGTTCTGGAGGTTCTTCAGGAAGCGGCGGGGGAGGAGTGGCAGCAGGTGGTGTCCAGCCAGTTGTTACAAATACACCTGTACCATCGGAATCACCTTTGCCGCCAGTTCAAGCCAGTGAAGCGCCGCATGACACAACAGTACCATCTGCTCCTCCTGAAGAGGTATTACAAACACCATCACCATCCCCGTTGCCAGATACAAATATAAATAATATACATAAACAGATGGAAATTTATTCTTTTTCATTAAACCTTGACAAAAATAACCATGTAAAATTAAAATGGAATAAAAA
>JAAWKM010000099.1 GCA_022797375.1 Lachnospiraceae bacterium | reverse complement strand
TCATTACAATTTCACACAAGAAAAATGCAAAAACAGCATTTTTCATTACTATTTGTGCCGTGCAAAGCACGGCATGGGGGATTTTTATGAAACGGACGTTGTTTTAGTATAGGGCAATCGCTTAAAAACAAAAAGTGGTGAAATATATCCTGAAAATAGTTAAAATTTGGATATCTAGTGGGAGAAAATCATTGATATAAATGTTATTGTGGTTTTTTATCCCTGAAAAACAGTTTTAAGCGATTGCCCTGGTTTTAGTACAGATAGGCTGGACAAACTGTTTTATTAGGTCTATAATAAAAAAGTTATATTTTTTGTATTGCATCTGTTGGGTGTTTTGTTCCTGGAAGGAGGATTTGTTTTGGCAGTACGCAGGCAAAAGAAAAAAGTTGTAAAAATGAAAAAGCGCCCTCATTTTTTTGCGGGTACAGTTTTAATAGTTTTTGCTGCATGCCTCCTTTTTTTATTTATACAATCTTTTACTAAAGAGCATGTTTCAATATATGAAGTTACAGAAACACAGATTGCAGATAATGAAATTATAAGAGGCATTGTTTTAAGGGATGAATCCCTTGTTACAACAAAGAAACAAGGCTATATAAATTATTATGTTGGTGAAGGGGCAAAACTTGGTGCAAACACTGTTGTCTATTCAATAGATGAAACTGGCCAGTTTGAAGGTGATATTTCATCAGTTGAAGCAAAGGATATTTCGCTTTCAGGAGAAGATACAAGGGAAATAAGGAATGACATTGCAAATTTCCGTGACAATTTTGATTTGTCATTGTACAGTAATGTTACAAATTTTAAATATAATATAGACAATACCCTTCTTAAAATGACTACGGTAAACCTTTTAGAACATCTGGACAAAGTTATGAAGAAAAAGAAAGTGGCTTCTCCGCTTGAACTGGTTAAGGCAAAAAAGCCGGGGATTATCTCATTCTGTTCAGATGGTCTTGAGGAACTGTCAATAGACAGCATTTCGGCAAAAGATTTTGAAGACATGAATGATAACTGGACACAGCTTAGAAGTACAGGTTCCACCAAAGCGGGAGATGCCATTTACAAAATTGTAAACAGTGAAAAATGGTCGGTAGTACTTCCGCTTACGGATAAACAGTATAAAAAAGTAAGTGATAAAATAGCAGTACCAGTTATATTTAAAAAGGATGGGCTGGAAACTGTAGCAGATATTTCTACATTTATAATTGATTCTGCATATTATGCAAAACTTGATTTTGACAAATATATGATACGTTACCTTGATAACAGGTATCTTGACATAGAGATAGAATTTAATAATGCTGACGGGCTGAAAATTCCTGTTTCTTCTATTCTTAAGAAGCAGTTTTATGTAATTCCAGAGAAGTTTATTACAAAAGGCGGTGAAGATGGCAGTAATGGCGTAATGTTACTGACATATAAAAAAGATGGTACGAAAGAGACTACATTTAAAGCTGCCAATATATATTACAGGACAGAAAAAGGAAAAGTATATATTGATGCTGCGCTTTTTGAGCCAGGTTCTGTAATAGTGCAGGGAATAAAGAATGGTGTCCAGTCCATGAAACTTTCAAGCACTGCGGATTTAGAGGGTGTTTATAACTGTAACAGAGGCTTTTGTGAGTTCCGACATATTGAGAAGCTTTATTCCAATGGTGAATATGCAATTGTATCTAAGGATACAGCATTTGGGCTTTCAACATATGACCACATAATTTTAAATCCAGATATGATTAATGAGGATGATATTATTTATTAGGAGGAATCAGAAATGGTTAAGGAAAACCTGGCAATAGTAGAAGACAGGATAAAAGCAGCATGTGACAGGGCAGGGCGCAATTATGGAAGTGTTAAACTTGTTGCAGTCAGTAAGACAAAGCCCGTAAGGCTTGTTGAACAGGCTTATGAATATGGCATCAGGCAGTTTGGGGAAAACAAAGCCCAGGAAATGAGAGAAAAATATGATATGCTGCCAAAAAACATAGAATGGCATTTTATCGGGCATCTGCAGACTAATAAAATAAAATATGTTTTAGGGCGTGCAACCCTTATCCATTCTGTTGATTCACTACATCTTGCAGAGGCAATAGAAGCAGAATGTGTGAAGAAGGGGCTTGAGGCGGATGTGCTTGTAGAAGTCAATGTTGCACAGGAGGAGACAAAATCCGGCATAAGGACAGAAGAGACAGAAGGGCTTGTAAAAGATATTGCCAGGCTGCCACATGTACATGTAAAGGGTCTTATGACTATAGCTCCTTTTGTGGAAAATGCCGGAAATAACCGGATGATATTCAGGACTTTGAAAGAATTATCTGTTGACATTGCGGGCAAAAACATTGATAATGTTTCCATGAATATTCTTTCAATGGGAATGACCAATGATTATGAAGTTGCAATTGAAGAGGGTGCAACACATATAAGGGTCGGAACAGCAATTTTTGGTGAAAGGAATATTGCGATATAATGGTACTAAGCTAAAGTACCAGACTGGCGCAGAAATGGAGGAGATTATGGCTGGCCGCTTAGATAAGTTTATGAATTTCTTAAAATTAACTGATGAAGATGATTATGATGAAGACGAATTTTATGATGATTATGATGATGATTATGATGACAAGGAATTAAAGCGCGAGGAGAAGCGTATACAGCGTGAACAGAAAAGGGAAGAGAAGAAAGGCGCTTCTTATTCACATAAAGATTATGGCAGTGATTATGATGAGCCGGTTTCATTTAACGCAAGAAAATCATCATCACGTCAGTCTGCTGGCAAAGTAGTACCTATCCATTCATCTTCACCAGATGTTGAAGTGAACATTGTCAAACCGGCTAATTTTGGTGAATCACAGCAAATCTGCCAGATTTTATTAGATGGACAGCCTGTTGTTGTAAACCTTGAGGGCATGGATTTAGTTGAAGCACAAAGGATTATGGATTTTATATCAGGGTGTATATATTCCATTGCTGGCAATATGCGTTCAGTTTCCAGGTTTATATTTATATTTTCACCTAAAAATATTGATATATCAGGGGATTATATTAAAAGTGTGACAACAAGTGATGAAGTAATAAATATTCCTACTTTAAACAAGGAGTTCTGATTTATGCTTTATTATATAGCATATTGTTTATATATTTTTTTTATTGTACTCCAGATAGATGTACTGCTTTATCTTTTAAAGAATATACTGCCTGGTGCGGGCTGGTTTAAGTACTTTGTGGACATACTGGCGGCGCCTGCATTATCACCTGTACAAAAGCTTGTTAAACATTCTGTACTTAAATGTTTCAGGACAGACATTAGTCCATATATACTGCTTATAGTGCTGTTTTACCTGGGAAGTTTATGCTCATATATTATGGAGCATTAAGGACAGGACGGAACAGGAGACCATATATGGTGATATGTTATGTGCAGAAAGCATGCTAGTGGTATTACAGCAGAAGGGGTAAAATATGGATTTAACAAAGGAAGAACAAATTATATACCGCCATTTATATGACCTGCATATGCTTGCAGGAAAGCGTGGGATACCTGTATACAGCAGTTTTATAGGGATGAATGAAATGGATATGCTGTACAGGGTTTTTGATGACAGGAAGATACCACACAGCCTTGTGGACCGTTATGTTGTTACTTATGGCGGCTACCAGGGGGCAGAGAGGGTTATGGCGTGTTTCCTGCCAGATACATTATACAATGCACCAGCATACAGGGAATTCCCAATAGAGTGCATAAAGATAAGTGCTGTAAACCATAAGTTTTGTGATGCACTTACACACAGGGACTATTTAGGAACTGCACTGGGTCCAGGTATTGAAAGAAACCAGATTGGGGATATTATTGTAAAGAGGGAAGAAAATGGTGCAGTCACAGGTTATATATTCTGTTGTAAGGACAAAGCGTCTCTTCTTGCAGATATAACAAAGGTACGGCATACATCAGTATATGCAGAAACTGTTGATGGTGCAGGGCTTGCACTTATGCAGGAGTATAAAGACATACAGGGGAGTGTCCCTTCACTGCGTCTGGATGCCGTTACGGCAACAGCAGCAAGGATATCACGCTCTGGCAGCCTTGCATTGATAAAGGAGGGAAGTGTGTTCCTGAACGGGCGTATGTGTACAGGAAGTTCTAAAAATATATGTGATGGGGATATTATTTCTATAAGGGGATATGGAAAATACAGGATTGAGGTATCCCAGTCCATAACGAAGAAAGGGCGTTATCATATAACGGTTAAACAATACATATAAGAGGAGGTAATTTAACTATGCTTACACCTATTGATATACAGAACCATACACTTAAAACATCCATGAGCGGATATAATAAAAAAGATACCGAAGAGTTTCTGGCTTCCATACTTGACAGCTATGAAACTCTTTTTCGGGAAAACCGCACATTAAAAGAAAAAATAACTTCATTAAGTGAGGGGATACAGTATTATAAACAAATGGAAAATACTTTGCAGAAGGCGCTTATACTTGCAGAGAAAACTTCTACGGAAACACAGGAAGCTGCAAAAGAACAAGCAGATACAATTATAAAAGATGCCCAGGCAAAGGCAGATTTAATTATAAAAGATATAAAAGCAGAAGCTGATGAAATGAAAGAGAAGAAAGAAGCTGCTATAAGAGAAGCAGAAGAAAAAGCAGGGCAGCTGGCAAGGGAAGCAGAAATAAAAGCAGAAACCCTGGAGAGGGAAACAGAAACAAAGGTAAAGACTGTTATCAGGGAGGCAGAGGAAAAGGCAGCTTTAATTATTAGTGATGCAAAGAAACAGTCATCAGATATAAAGTTACAGGCACAGGATGAACTTGATGGCATAAGGATAAATGCAATCAGGCTTGTACAGGATTATGAACATTACTGCCACCAGGTAAAGAAACTTGCAAAAGCACAGCTGGATTTACTTGAAAGTGATGAATATAAACTTCATGTTACAGAACTGGATATAGACAATAATGTAAATGATAATATAGAAAAAGATAGTATTACAGAAAATAACACAGATAATATAGATAATACAAACGATACAGATAATACAGGCAATACAGATGGTATAGAGCAGACAGGTACAGAGCCGCCTGTACTTGAGGAGATAAGCCAGGATAACAAAGAAAAGTTTTCATGGAACAGTGATGGAAGTGAGTATTCTGCTGCCAAAGAGCCAGAAGCACCAACGCCATTTACGTTTATTGATACTGAATAAAATATGGAAATAACTTGTATTATGTATAAAAAGTGTTGCAGAAATGAGGAAAATTATGGGAAGACTGATTAATATACATTATGATAACAAGCCTCTTTACAATATAAATATAGAACAGGATTTTAGCGGGCTTTATGCTGTATTTGAAAGCCTTGGGCTTAAGAACCGCAAAATTTGCATATTGACGGACAGTACAGTTGGAGGACATTATCTGGATACTGTTATGGATATTGCCAGGGAATGTACTTCTAAAGCGGTTTCTTATACATTTGAAGCAGGTGAGAAGTCAAAGAACCTGGATACAATAGAAGACTTTTATGAGCAGCTGGTTACTGGGCACTTTGACAGGAATGATGTAATTGCTGCGCTTGGTGGCGGTGTTACAGGTGATATGGCAGGTTTTGCTGCTGCAACATACCTGCGGGGCATACGTGTGGTACAGATACCATCATCACTCCTTGCAATGGTTGACAGCAGTATAGGCGGTAAAACAGGTGTGGATTTCAGGGGATATAAAAATATGGTAGGAGCATTCCACCAGCCATCTGCCGTTTATATTAATGTTTCAATGTTATCTACACTTACAGATGAACAATATTACTCTGGTTTTGGTGAAGTAGTAAAACATGGCATTATAAGGGATGCAGGGTACCTGGATTATATTAAGAATAATTATAAAGGGATAAACGGGCGTGACTTTTCTGTACTTGAAGAAATTGTTGCAGGAAGCTGTAATATTAAACGTGCTGTCGTAGAAAATGACCCAGAAGAAAAAGGTGAGCGTGCAATTTTAAACTTTGGGCACACACTTGGCCATGCAATAGAAAAGCTTAAGGATTTTTCAATGCTTCATGGTGAATGTGTATCTATAGGAATAGCAGCAGCAGCATATATATCAATGAGACGCGGAATGTTAATGCAGGAAGAATATAACAGCATATGCCAGGTGCTTAAGGAACTGGAACTTCCAATAAAGACAGACGGGCTGAAAGCAGAAGATATAATAAATATTTCCAAGAGCGATAAAAAAATGGATGCAGGAAAAATAAAGTTTATACTTCTTAATGGCATGGGGAACGCAGTTATATGCAATGATGTGACAGACAGTGAAATGCTTGAAGCATTAAATACTGTTTTAGAGTAACAGGAGATTTCATTTTGAAAAAATATTTATTTGGAATAACCGGGTTTATAATTCTTCTTGCAGCAGACAGAATTACAAAAATCCTTGCAGGAACAATTAAAGGGACAGATGGGATAACTGTTATAAAAGGTGTGTTCCGTCTGCTTTATCTTGAAAATAAAGGAGCAGCTTTTGGCATAATGCAGGGAAGGCGCTTTTTATTGTTAGCTATAACCATTATAATATTAGCTTTAGTGATGGCTGCCTTTATAAAGATTCCATTTACAAAAAGATATATACCTATGGATATAATTTTGATAATGCTGGTTTCCGGTGCTGCTGGCAATATGTTTGACAGGATAAAATATGGTTATGTAATAGATTTCCTGTATTTTGAATTAATAGATTTCCCAATATTTAATGTAGCTGACTGTTATGTAGTTATATCTGCTTTTGCAGCAGCATTTTATATAATGTTCTATTATAATGATGAGGACCTGGAAATATTCAGGATTAAAAAGAGCAGGAAGCCCGGGAGGGGGATATAATGGAAAATATGCCTGGAAATAGTTATCTGGCTGGGGAAGATGGTGCAGGAATGAGACTTGACAGTTTCCTTGCAAGTGTACTTCCTGGGAAATCACGTTCATATATACAGAAGCAGATTAAAGATGGCAACATACTTGTAAATGGAAAGACAGCAAAAGCAAGTTATAAAACTTCAAGTTCTGATATTGTGCATGTTTATGAAGTTCCTGCCACAGAACTGGAGATAAAGCCTGAAAACCTGCCACTTGATATTATTTATGAAGACAGCGATATTATTGTGATAAATAAGCCTAAACGTATGGTTGTCCACCCTGCGCCTGGCCATTATTCAGGCACTGTTGTTAATGCACTGCTTTACCATTGTAAAGGCTCGCTTTCTGGCATAAATGGCGTAATGCGCCCTGGAATTGTACACAGGATTGACCAGGACACTACAGGGGTTATTGTTGCATGCAAAAATGACATTTCACACAATTGCCTTGCAGCACAGCTTAAGGAACATTCTATTACAAGGACTTACCATGCAATAGTACATAACCATGTAAAAGAGCAAGAAGGGACTGTCAGGGCGGCAATAGGCAGGCATCCTGCTGACAGGAAGAAAATGTCAGTTAATGCCAGGAATGGCAAAGAGGCAGTAACACATTATAAAGTGCTTGATAATCTGGATAACAGGTATACTTATATCAAATGCTTCCTTGAAACAGGCAGGACGCACCAGATACGCGTGCATATGGCATCTATTGGAAACCCTGTGCTTGGCGACAGTGTATATGGACCAGCAAAATGCCCGTTTAATCTTGAAGGCCAGACACTACATGCAAAAACGCTTGGTTTTATCCACCCTTCTACAAAGAAATATATGGAATTTGAAGCACCATTACCAGATTATTTTAAAAAGCTTCTGGAGGTTCTGTAACAGACCAGCCCACGCCCATTATCCAAGCCACAGACCGCCTGCCCTGCAGGTTATCCGCTGCTAAAGCTGCTTCTGTCTGAGGCTTTATGGGCGTCCGGCTTATCGTCAATATTATGTGTCATCCATGCAAGCATGATGGCACATAATATTGACGATAGCTGGACTGTTACGAAAAAAATACAGCCTGTATGGCGGAATGGAGAAAAAATGGATAATATAAATAATAGTGGAGATTTAAAAAAATTAGCAGACCTTTTGTTTCCTGATGTAACAAATACACCAGATTTTTATGAAGAAAAATACCCATACAGGAAACTTCCTTCAAAGGCTGAAGTTACGCGTATGGCACCAAGCCCTACAGGTTTTATGCACCTTGGCAACCTTTACAGTGCTCTTGCAGATGAAAGGATTGCCCATAAAAAAGGCGGGGTATTTTACCTTAGGATAGAAGATACAGACGAAAAGCGCAAAGTTGATGGCGCTGTTGAAACAATTATAAATGTAATGAAGTATTTTAATATAGAGTTTGACGAAGGGGCAGGTTTTGAAGGTAGTACAGAAAATAATATTTACGGGCCTTATTTCCAGAGGCAGAGGGTAGAAATATACCATGCTTATGTTAAAGACCTTGTCACAAAGGGGCTGGCATATCCATGTTTCTGTACAGAAGAGGAACTTGAAAAGACAAGGCAGCAGCAGGATGCAGACAAAATCCTTACAGGTTACTATGGTGAGTATGCAACATGCCGCCACCTGTCATTTGATGAAATCCAGGAAAATATAAAAGCTGGCAAGGAATATGTTATAAGGCTGCGTTCACAGGGGAGCCCTGACAGGGAAATTATATTTAAAGACAGTATTAAAGGTGAAGTTAAACTTCCTGAAAATATCCATGATATTGTACTGCTTAAAAAAGACGGGGTTCCGACATACCACTTTGCACACGCCATAGATGACCACCTTATGAGGACAACAATGGTTATACGTGGTGGAGAATGGCTTGCGTCAGTGCCAATACATTACGAACTTTTCCATATACTTGGCTTTAAAATGCCGTCATATGGGCATACAGCACTTCTTATGAAATTTGATGAAGAAACTGGCGGCAAGAGAAAACTTTCCAAAAGGAAAGACCCTGAACTTTCACTTGATTACTACAGAAAAGACGGATACCATCCGTACTGTATGAAAGTTTACCTGCTCACCCTGCTTAATTCAAATTTTGAAGAGTGGCACGAAAAATTCCCTGATAAAGATATTAATGAGTTTCCATTCTCAACCGGCAAAATGAGCCAGTCTGGTGCACTGTTTGACAAGGACAAACTCCATAATATCTGTAAAAATGAACTTTCTGCCCTTTCCGAATATGAAATGTATGATTTCCTGCATAGCTGGGCAGAGGAACATGAGCCAGAGAAATGCAAAACCTGGTTTGCAGACAAGGAAAAAATGCTTGGTATTTTAAGGCTTTATATGGGAATTGGAATGAAGCGCAGAAGAAAAGACTTTATATATGCAAGACAGGTGTTCCAGCTTGTTTCTTACTTCTTTGATTTTGAGGAAGAAGGGCAGCAGGAAAAAGACAGTTTCAGATTTGACAATGAAACAGTAAAAGCAGTGCTGGATGAATATCTTGCAACATATAACCATAGTGATGATAATAATGCATGGTTTAATAAATTAAAGGATATTGCAGATAAATTTGGTTTTGCATCCGATATGAAAGCATTTAAAAAAGAACCAGAAAAATATAAGGGCAATGTATCAGATATTGCAGAAATTGTGCGTATTGCAATAACAGGCCGTGCGAATACACCTGATTTATGGGCAATAGTCCATGTAATGGGTGAAGAGCAGATGACAGGGCGTATAAAAGAAGCTATGTTATAAAGCGGCATATGGCAAAAACCAGATGATAAAGGAAAATAATTATGGATATGTTAATATACCCTTGTCATCCCTCCACCTTTAGAGGTGGGGGACTTTTTGCTATATAAGGCTAAAACGAAAACAAGGGTATATTATTTTTAACCAGCAGTTATAACAGTGCCAGTCTTGCCTGTTATTCCGTCTATAGCTGTATTAATGCTTGTTATAATTGATTTGCGTGCAGGTGAAGAAGATGCAAACGAAACTGCTGCTTCAACTTTTGGAAGCATTGCGCCAGATGAAAACTGGTTTTCACTTATATACTTTGTAGCTTCTTCAACTGTCATGTTGTCAAGCTGCTTTTCTTCAGGTGTGCCAAAACCGAGGCATACTTTTTCAACACCTGTAAGCAGAAGCAGTATATCTGCATCCAGTTTTTCAGCAAGGCAGGCACTTGTAACATCCTTTTCAATAACTGCACTTGCACCTTTAAGGCGTGTACCTTGCTGCAATACAGGTATTCCGCCGCCGCCCGCTGCAATTACTATCTGGCCGGCATCCATAAGTGTCTTTATAGCATCAATCTCATATATTTCCATAGGACGTGGTGCAGCAATAAGACGCCTGTAACCCCTTCCTTCTTCAAAAACAACATGGTTGCCTTTCTTTTCCTCAGCCTTTGCTTCATCTTCAGTCATGTATCTTCCTATATGCTTATCAGGATATGAAAATGCTGTATCAAACGGGTCAACACGTACCTGCGTGATAATAGTTGATACAGGCTTGTAAATGCCACGGTTCAGGAGTTCTGTCCTTATTTCATTCTGCAGGTCATAGCCTATATATCCCTGGCTCATTGCACTGCATATTGACATAGGTGCCACTGTGTTAGAGGGTTCAAGGCGGCTGTATTCTGTCATTGCAGAATGTATCATGCCAACCTGTGGGCCGTTACTGTGCGTAATTACAATATTAAACTTTGCGGCGGCTAAATCAGCAATGGCAGAAGCAGCGTTTTTAGCAGCCTCTTTCTGCTCTGGGAAAGTTTTTCCAAGTGCACTATGGCCAAGTGCAACAACAATATTTTTACTCATAATAATATGCCTCCATATATTTTAATAAAGAAATAAAATCTTTTTAAATGCTAACTGTTTCTATAAAAGTTAGTATACCATAGATAATAAAAATAATCTATTAATTTTTGGTAGCTTTCACGTCCGTTTCATAAAAATCCCCATGCCGTGCAAAGCACGGCATGGAGATTTTTATGAAACTTTACACATTCAATGCCATTTGTTATAATCCTGGTAGTATAGTAAGTTTTAATATTTTGTGTCTGTGCGTTGCCTGGCACAAAGCCAGGAAATTAGCAGCAGCGCAGAAATGAGGATTTATATGTTAAAAATCCGTTGTGTAGTAGAACGCATTACTTACCAGAATCCAGAAAATGGATATACTGTTCTTAAAGTGCGTGTGAAGGGATACAGGGAACTTGTGCCGGTTACAGGGAACTTATTAGACGTAAATGTTGGTTCTGTGCTGGTTGTAGAAGGGAACTGGAAGATAGATACCAGGTATGGCAGACAGTTTATAGCTGAAAAGTGGGAAGAAACACTGCCAGCTACAGTTTATGGCATTGAAAAATATCTTGGAAGTGGACTTATTAAGGGCATTGGCCCTAAATATGCGAAAAAGATTGTACAAGAGTTTGGTACAGATACAATTCCAATTATAGAAGATAATATTGAACAGTTATTAAATGTTGGTGGAATTGGCAGAAAACGTGTGGAAATGATACGTGAAAGCTGGGAGAAGCAGAAGGAAGTAAAAAATATTATGTTATTTTTACAAGAAAGTGGTATTAATACTTCATTTGCTGCAAAAATTTATGCCAGATATGGCAATAAAAGTATTGAAAAGATTAAGGAAAACCCATTCTGCCTTGCTGATGATATCTGGGGCATAGGTTTCAGGACTGCTGATATAATTGCACAGAAACTTGGGGTGGACAGGCAGGCATATATAAGACTTAGAAGCGGAATTATGTATACACTTGGTGAACTTTCTGGTGACGGGCATGTATATGCAGAGCACAGCCAGCTTTTTGTGAAGGCATCAGCACTGCTGGATGCAGAAGAGGAGTATATTATAATGACCGCTGACCAGATGGTTAAAGATGGTGATTTAATATTAGAAGAGGATGCTGTATATCTTCCACCCTTTTATTACGCTGAAATTGGCACAGCCTCAAAACTGTCTAAACTGGCAGGTAAAACCCAGGATGGTTATCCTGTAACATATGGGCAGGATACATATATAAATATTAACAAAATAGAGGAAAAACTAGATATAAAATATGACCAGTTACAGGTGGATGCAATAAGGCAGGCATCTGTATCAAAAGTAATGGTGCTTACAGGAGGTCCGGGGACAGGAAAAACTACTGTTACAAAAGGAATTATTGCAATGTACCAGGAGCAAGGGCTTAAAATACTGCTTGCTGCCCCCACAGGAAGGGCAGCTAAACGTATGACAGAGGCCACGGGTATAGAAGCGAAAACAATACACCGCCTTCTGGAATGTAAGCCGCCAGAAGGTTACCAGAAAAATAATGAAAACCCTCTGGAGGGTGATGTGCTTATTGTGGATGAATGTTCAATGATTGATATATTGCTTATGAATTCACTTTTAAAGGCAGTTCCAGAGAACATGAAGCTGGTACTTGCAGGTGATATTAACCAGCTTCCGTCTGTAGGACCAGGAAATGTACTCCGTGATATTATTGACAGTGGGAAGTTTCCAGTAATAAGGCTTAACAAGATATTCCGGCAGGCGCAAAGCAGCCGTATAATAATGAATTCACACCGTATAAATGCAGGAAAAATGCCGAATATTTCTAATGGTAAGAATACAGATTTTTTCTTTATACAAAAGGAAACACCAGAACAGGCAGCAGAAGAAATAGTAACTCTTGTAAAATATAACCTGCCAAAGTATTATAAAGTTCCAGTATCACAAATACAAGTTCTTGCACCATTACAGCGTGGTGCAGCAGGTGCAGTAAACCTTAACCTTATCCTCCAGGAAGCGTTAAATCCTTCAGGTGCAGGAATAAGGCGGAGCGGATATATATTCCGCCAGAATGATAAGGTAATGCAGATAAAGAACAATTATGACAAGGAAGTATTTAATGGGGATATTGGAATAATAGAAAGGGTAAACTTTGAAGAACGTACTTTAATTATAAATTTTGATGGCAGGCATGTAGAGTATGAAGATATGGAACTTGATGAAATAGTGCTTGCGTATGCTACAACAATACATAAAGCCCAGGGTTCAGAATATCCTATAGTAGTAATGCCATTATTAATGGAACATTATGTAATGTTACAAAGGAATCTTGTATATACAGGTATTACGAGAGCTAAAAAAATACTTGTAATAGTTGGTACTAAAAACGCACTTGCATACTCTGTAAAGAACCTTAAAGTGACAAACCGTAATACCATGTTAAAAGAAAGGCTGTGCCAGTAAATATTAGTAATAGTAACAGTTCAGCCTACGCCCATTATTTAAGCCACAGACCGCCTGCTTTGCAGGCTAACCGCTGCTAAAGCAGCTTCTGTCTGAGGCTTTATGGGTGTAAGCACATCGTCTGCATTATGTGTCCACTCATGCAAGCATGATGTCCACATAATGTTGACGATGGCTGAACTGTTACTAGTAATATAAAAGTTTGTACCATTAATATTGCAAACGCTATTAATATAAGATAAAATACAAATATTATCTATATAGTTAAAATTTAACAAGCCTGTCCAGGCTGGAGGTTAGTGTGAAAAATGATTCTAAGACAGCAAAAAACGCTGTCTAACAATCATTACAATTTCACACAAGAAAAATGCAAAAACAGCATTTTTCATTACTA
>JAAWKM010000098.1 GCA_022797375.1 Lachnospiraceae bacterium | reverse complement strand
GTTCTCTGCAAAGTTACTTTTAACTTCACGCTCAACTTCTGCCAGAACACCCCTCGAAACATTTTTACGGAGCTGTGCAAGATATTCTGCATACTCACGTGCAAACCTTAATATATGTGCTTTGCTTCCACGCGTAATCCCTTCTTTAAATGACTGTTCACTTATTATCCTTAAAATCTCTTCCTGGTTTACATTATCATCCTGCCTTGTTGCAAGGTGTACAAGCTGGAAGAGCAGATAATTAATGTTCAAATTCTTAATACCCCCCCCCGGGTACATTCCGCCCACTTTCTGGATTTCACCAAAAAAACTGTCTACTGCCTTCATTATTTCCACAGGCTCATTCTGTTCAACTGCCAGTAATAACGCATCAATCTCATTTTTGCACAGGACTGCCCCATTGCCTTGTATATGGACTTCTTCGTCATAATAATATATATCTTTCCTGTTTTTAAATCCCTGGCATGACCTTAATATACATGCTGTACTATACGATTTTGCAATGCTTTTTATACTATCAACCTTTTTTCCTGCAAGCATAACTACAGGTACTTGTGCTTCTTCCCTTAAATATAAAAGGAAACTTTTCAAATATTCTTTTTCAGTCTTTAAACTTTCTTCTGCCATAAAATCACAATATACAAAACCTATATCATATATTTTCTCCCTGCCTGAAACATCAAAAATACAGTGGTCTGCATTATCTCCCAGGTATTCTATACATATTTCAGCCAGTTTCCGCTGGCATGCCCTTTTTTCCTCATCAGAAAATTCTTCATCAAGCATATCCTCTGCCAGTTCAATTTCTATATAACGTATACTGCCATCAAAGCGCATATGCTTTTTAATAAATTCCAAATTAACATCATCATATTTGCCACATATAACTGCAATAAAATTCCTTGCGAGATATGCCCTCTCCATTTTCTGGCTTGTCTTATCTTCCTCTTTTTTATCAGCAGCAAGCCCGCTTACCTTATGCAGCATTTCTAATAACTGTTCCTTTTCCACTGGTTTTAAAATATAATCAGTACACTTATAACGTATCGCCTCCTGTGCATAAGAAAATTCTGCATAACCGCTAAGTATTACAAAATAAGCATCAGAAAGGTTTTCATTACGTATCTTTTTAAGAAGTTCCAGGCCTGAAATTAAAGGCATATTTACATCTGCTAAAATTAAATCTACACTGTTACTTCTAAGAAATTCCAATGCTTCATTACCATCCGACGCTGTACCTGCAATAACAAACCCTTCTTTTTCCCAGTCAATTAATACCTTTAACCCTTGTAAAATAAAATATTCATCATCTACAAGCAGTACCTTTAACATTCTTCCCCCTCCGTTCCTAAATACTTGCACGGAATTTTAATCTGGACAATAAGCCCGGCTCCTTCCTCACCGTCCAGTTCAAATACAGCTTCGTTATTAGTCTCCATTTTCAGCCGCAGACATGCATTAATAATACCAGCACGTTCTTTTCCCTGTAAAAGCTGTATGCTCGCATTACGCATCTTCCATAAAAGCTGCTCCATTGCTTCCTCGTCCATGCCTTTTCCTGTATCTTCAACTTCAATGTACATAAACCCGTCTTTAAGGTATATACGTACAAAAATCCAGCCTGTTGCCGTCTTGCTTTCTATTCCATGTACACATGCATTTTCTACAAATGTAACTACAGTAAGTTTAGGTATTATTAAATCCCTGCAATTGTCTTCTATATCAATCTCATATAAAAGCCTGCTGCCAAACCTGTATTTTTGTATGCTTAAATATGCCTTCACAAGTTCTGTTTCTTCTTCCACACTGGCAAAATCTGCTCCCCAGTCTACATATTGCCTTTCTAATACAGCCAGTTTTTCTATCATATCAGCAGTATCATGCTCTTTTCTAAGGACACTGTGCATCCTTATGCTCTCAAGAGTATTAAAAAGAAAATGCGGATTTATCTGGCTGCGCAGTGCAAGCAGTTCCGCCCGCTGCCTTGCAACAGTCATTTCCTGTTCTTTTATTTTGTTTTTATATATAATCTTTATAAGTGTGTTTATCCTTTCTGCCATCTTATTATAACTCGACATAAGGCTTCCTATTTCATCATTTCCATGTATATTTTCTATCTTAACCAGGTCTTCCTCATTATCAATATTCCTTAATGTATCACTTAATATTCCAAGCCTCTCTGTAAATGATTTATGCAAAAACTTCATCATGACAATAGGGAAAACGGCATTTGCCATAACAAGAAATATAATAATAGGAATATTTTTCTTTATTTCTTTTAATGCTGTATTCTCTTTATTTGAAACATACAAATCAAATTTTGCACCGTATGTTTCCATTTCCATTTTATAATCTGCCTGGTTTAAAATTCCTGCATCTTCAAAATCCTTACCTGTACTTATATATTTGCCATTAGATAATACAATTTTACCATTCCAGCATATAAAAATATCCATCGGATAATTCATTCTCTTTAAATATCTTGCCATGTTGGAATAATCCATCTCTATTACAAGGATTTTTTCCCTCTTCTTGTCAAAAAAATCAAGCCTTTTGATAAACATAAGCTTCCGTTTTGGCTCTATGGCTGGGCTTTTTGTATCATCATAATCAAAAAGCAGCATCTGTGAAAACCCTGTTTCTTTAAAATATTTATACCATTTTGAATCATAATCCCTGCTGGTTTTTGAAAAACCGCCTCCGTTAATTATTGTGTCATTATCACTGTACATTGTAACTTTTACATAATCCTGCCCAATAATATCTTTTATATTAATTCCTTTTAAAAAATTATAATAACTTGTTACATAATCATATGCATCCTTATACTCTTTATCAAGAAATTCATTAATATACTTATTCATATATATTTTCTTAGCCAGTCCTGCGGCCTGTTCAACTGTATTGCTTAAGCTGTATTTTACTGCATTAGCAGCATTTTCCATTTCACTGTACTGTGATATTCTTTCTGAACGGATAACAATATAAACTATAATACTGTCTGTAATTACCAATGGAAGCAGTATACATGCCATATATAAACAGTAAAATTTCTTTTTAATATTATAATCATCAATTCTATTTTCCAGTTTATGCAGTATATTTTTCATATAATCCCCCATGCCGTGCTTTGCACGGCACAAATAGTAATGAAAAATGCTGTCTTAGAATCATTTTTCACACTAAGCCTCCTGCCTCTTCCAGCAGCACAAATAAGAATGTGAAAACTATTATTTACAGTAACTGGCTTCTGGGCCAGTATATGATTCTTTTAAATGTTCTCTTGAAATAAACAGCCCTTCTAGTACAAATTCATCACTGGAAGCATAAATTTCTATTTTATTTATCCCCTGGTTTAAATTAACCTTAATATCTGTCCTGCGGCACTGGTTCAACACAGCATCCGCCCATTCTTCATTATCCGGGTTTCCTGCCTGGAAACTCCTTCTTACTGATGGAAGTCCGCCATAATCTTTATTATTTAAAGATAACCCAAAGGATATCCTGCTTTCCTGTGAAACCGGATTTGATGGTGCAGACCATATTTCAAGATAATACCACCCCGCCTCCATAACAACAAAATTATATCCTAAAACTGCTGTTTTTTTACTTTTTGTATTATTTGATGGAAATACTTTATAAGCACTGCCAATCTTACCATAATTACTTAAAAGTTCCCATTTCTTTCCATTCCCTTCTGTTATATATGATACATATGGTGCAGGCATTGAAACATAGCCATTTCTTTCAAAAAATGTCCCTTTTGGAAATCCTGAAAGATTAATCTTCTGCCCCCATATATCTACAGCAACTTCTGCACCTGCGCCTGTAATATATATTGTATGTTTTTCTGGCAGGCCAGGAAGCTTTGTGGTATTACAGGAAATTACCAGGGTCTTCTGGACATTAACCATCTTTTTATCCCAGCTTGTTTTAATCCACTTGCAGGATTCTCTCTGCCTTATGCTGCACTCAAAACCTTCTTTGCCACCATTTGATATTAAAATCTTTACGCATTTTATACCTGGATACAAGAAATCCTTTATTTCTATGCGGTCTGGCGTACCATAGTTTTTAACTGCAGTAATTTCACTGTCTGGCACCGATACAATAAGCTGTGCCTGCTGTAATGGTTCAACAGTACAGCGCACTGGCAGCCTGCACCCATCATCATTCCACTTTATAAAACCTGTGTGCTGCCCTAGTTCCATTCCCTGCCATTTGCCGCCATTAAACCTGGCAAATTCCTCTCTGTACAATTTATCATTATAAAATGTCTTTGTAACAAGGTTACGGTACTTATTTGCATATACCTTGCCTTGTTTAGCGTAAAATCCGTTTTTACCAGAATATAAATTCATAAGTATTGTATTCATGCCTGTAACAAGAGGGTATTCTATTATACTATAAAATGTATTATGGCATACTGTTGGCAGTTCTTTTTTTATGGCAGCAGTTTCTTTTAAAAGGCTGTTAATCCTTGTTACCATCCTGTCCGCTTCGCAATAGTTGCATGGATGGTAAACCATATTGTTTAATGATTCCGGTTTACGCATTGAAATAATATTAATATTCTCATTTACAATATCCCTGAGCCTTAAAATGAGATTCTCTTCTATAAAACCTCCAAATTGTGACCTGAGCCATTCTGCCATGAATTCATCAGGACTGTTTATATTCCTGGCTCCCCATTTTTCAAAATCATAAGCAAGTGCCATAAAATATGATAGTGGAAGTTCATTGCCCTTTATATCACCTGCATTTACAATCCAGGCTTCATGTATTCCATGGTTATACGCCTGCGACATCTGCTCCCATATTTTAGTAAGCTGTGTAGTATTTACCCATTCATAAGATACTGGTGAACCATGGTAATCCAGGTGGTAGTACATTCCAAGCCCGCCTTTATGGTTTTGTACTGCCTTATCTGGCAGCCTGCGCATATACCCGTAATTATCCTCACAAAACATTAATATTTTATCTTCAAGTCCTTCCCAGTTCTCTAGTCCTTGTACTTCATCTGTACCATAGAAATACTCTTCTGTTTCTTTATATATCACTAAAAGCCTTGGATGCCTGTATTCCTCTGTATCAGCATAAGTACATATTAATTTGTCTTGTTCTGTAATTATTTCTTTCCAGAGCCCTATGCTCTCTTCAAGGCTTCCTGCACCCTGCATTACACTGTCACGTTCACCTCTCATGCCCATAGTTATAATATTTTCATATTTCCCGCTGCGTATTAACCCGTCTTTCCAGAATTCAAGCAGCCCTTCTTTATTAGATGAATAATTCCACTCTGTACCATATTTTGGAATATCTTTCTTATATATGTCCCATTCCTCACCAGCACGCAGGCATGGTTCATGGTGTGAGTTTCCCATAATAATGCCATATTCATCTGCAAGTTCTTCATTCAGGCTGCCAGGGCCATCAAGAGCAAACGAAGAAGACCACATCGCAGGCCATAAATAATTGCCTTTAAGCCTTAATAATAATTCAAAAACATGGTCATACATATCTGCACAGAAACCACCAAAATGTTTTTCTGCCCAGTTTCCAAAACATGGCCATTCATCATTTATAAAAAACCCCCTGTAACATACTGAAGGTTCTTTGGATATCTCTTCCATTCCCTTATTAAATGTAATACTGCCAGTGCATTTTACAAATGCATCACCCCAGTAAACAAGAGGGCTCACACCAATCTTTTCTGATAGTGTAAAAATCCCGTATATTGTACCACGTTTATCACTTCCAGCTACAACAAGAGCCTTTTTTACACACTCAAAAGGGTTTTCAACAAAGTATATACCATAAACTTCCCTGTGTCCATTTATAATGCTTAAATCTATTTTCCCACTTTGTTGCAATTCTGTAAGAAGCTGGCTTCTTCCTGCTGTTGCATACAATATTATTTCATCATTGCCTTTGTAACTGTCTAAGACCTGTGGGCATGTGCCCATCACCATTTCCATATCCCTGGCTGACTTCAGGGCAATTTTTTTAACACCCTCAAAAGCAGTCTTTTCAACAACCACAGGAATACACCTGTCTTTTACAGAAACCATGTTTTTATTATTATCCATACATCCCTCCACTACATGCACACAAAGACCTTTTGTATTATCCAAAAGGTCTTTAATATGGCCAGGCGGATATCCACAATCCGCAATGCCTGTTATGCAAGCTATAGCTACTTGCCTGCTTGCAAACCAGCCTTATAACTGCTACGCAGTATATCAGCCACTTATGCCTTTACGGCATAGAAGAATGCTTTGCCAAGAGCTTTCTTTATGAGGTTAAATTAATATTCTATCTTCTCTTCCCTGCCAGTCCTCTCTATTGTAAATAATGCTGTCTTTTTCCCTGCCAGTTCTTCACTTCTCTTATCTGGCTGCTGTCCGCCAATGCTTATAATATAACTTCCTGGACGTGCCACACATTCACCGTTTTCTGTAATAATTGCAAAATCCCTTGCACTTAGTGTAATTTCTGCTTCTTTCGTTTCACCTGGCATTAATAAAATATTTTTAATACCTTTAAGCTGGTATAATGGTTCATATATTTCACCATTAACATGTCTTATATAAACCTGTACACTCTCATTAACCTGGAACTGGCCATTATTAGTTATTTCTGTTTTCACTGTTACACTGTCCATAACACTACACCTGGTGGTGCTGGCAGACTGCCCTGTATAGCATATATCTGAATATGAAAGCCCATACCCGAACGGATATAATACATTGCATTCTGTATAACGGTATGTACGGCCTCCCATGCTGTAATCACAAAAATCTGGAAGTTCTTCTGTGTCTGCATAAAATGTGACTGGAAGCTTGCCTGATGGTGAATTTTCACCAAATATTGTTTCTGCTACTGCCCTGCCGCCACGTGCACCTGGATACCATGCATCTATAATTGCATTAACATGTGTATCTGCCCATGAAAGGTCTATTGCACTTCCTGCAAGCAGTACAAGTATTACAGGTTTTCCTGTCGCTATAACTGTTTCAAGCAGCTCCTGCTGCAGCCCTGGGAGCTTTAGTCCTGGTTTGTCCCCGCTTGCATACTCATTGCCAGCATCGCCTTCTTCGCCTTCAATTGTGGCATCAAGCCCAAGGCACATCACAACCACGTCTGCCCTTTCAGCAGCTATAACTGCTTCTGCAAAGCGGTCTTTTTCTTCTGCCAGGAACTCAACCTTATCCTTATATAAATGGCATCCTTCAGCATATAATACTTCTGCACTGTCCCCTAAATACTGCTGTATACCTTCAAGTGGTGTAATATACATTGATGAAGTGCCTGTATAGTTTCCAACCAGTGCATCTCTTGAATCTGCATTTGGCCCTATTACTGCAATTGTTTTTATACTGCCCTTGTCCAGTGGAAGTATATTATCTTTATTCTTTAACAAAACCATGCTTCTTTTTGCTGCTTCAACAGAAAGTTCTGTATGCTCTTTACATTCCACTTTGCTGTATGGAATATCTTTATAAGGTGATGGGTAATCTTCCATCATTCCAAGACGTATCCTTACTTCAATAAGGCGTTCTGCTGCTTCTGTTATAGCTTCCTCTGTAACAAGCCCCTGCTTGTACGCTTCACCAAGATGCAGGTAAGCAGTGCCACAATTTAAATCACAGCCGTTTTCAACAGCCAGTGCCGCAGACTGCTCTACTGTATCTGTTACATGGTGGTTCTCATGAAAATCATTTACCGCCCAGCAGTCAGATACTATATGCCCCTGGAATTTCCACTCACCCCTTAATATATCTTTAAGAAGCCTTTTGCTGCCACATGCCGGCTCTCCATTTACCCTGTTATAAGCCCCCATAACAGCCTCAACACCTGCTTCCCTCACACATCTGCTAAAAGCATAAAGATATGTATCATATAAATCATGGTCTGAAACCTGTGCATCAAATTCGTGGCGCAGTTCCTCTGGCCCGCTGTGTACAGCGAAATGTTTTGCACATGCAGCAGATTTAAGATGCTCACTGTCATCTCCCTGCAGCCCCTTTATATATGCTATTCCAAGTTCTGCTGAAAGATATGGGTCTTCACCGAAAGTTTCATGCCCACGTCCCCACCTTGGGTCCCTGAATATATTAATATTAGGAGCCCAGAATGTCAGGCCCTTATAAATTCCCCTGTCACCACGCCTTGAAAATTCATTAAACTTTGCTCTTCCTTCTGTTGATACAACATCTGCAACTTTATAAAGAAAATCTGGGTCAAAAGCCGCTGCCATCCCAATTGCCTGTGGAAAAACTGTTGCAACACCAGCTCTTGCAACACCATGCAGTGCTTCGTTCCACCAGTTATATGCAGGAATACCAAGCCTTTCAATAGCAGGTGATTCATAAAGCATCTGTCCCATCTTTTCTTCAATAGTCATTTTTGATACAAGTTCTTTTGCGTATTCTCTTGTTTTCTGGCTCATATTATACCTCATTTCTGCGCTGCTTCTGCACATAATTAAAATACTCTTTTACTTGTTTATTACTATACCAAAACCTGCCGTTTACAGCTTGTTAATTATTGCCCCTGAATTATCAATTATTGCTATTTATGCCTTGCCTAAAAACAAAAACGGTATTACAATAAACTATATTATAAATTTTTACATAAGGGGCTTTATATATGATAGAAAACCTGAATGGAATACATGAAATTGTTAATTATAAAACAAATACCAACCTGCGCCTGTACAATAATGTGGAAAAAGAAAATTACCCGCCACACTGGCATACACCCATTGAAATAATAATGCCAGTAGAAAATATTTATTCTGTTGCTGTTGGCAGCCATACTGTTATATTAAACCCTGGTGATATTATATTTATATGCCCTGGTGTTATACACTCCTTAAATGCACCCTGTGACGGGACACGCATAATTTTCCAGGCTGAGATTACAATGTTTACTGCAATAAGGGAATTTGAATCTATTTTAAGCCTTATGTCACCAGTACTTAAAATAACAGCAGAAAGTTCACCAGATATACACAGCCAGGTGCAAAACCTGCTTTTACAGATTAATGAAGAATACAACAGCAGTAATATTCTGCTGGAAACTGTTATTTACTCTAAATTGCTAGATATATTTGTACTTATAGGACGGAACTATACAAACAACCCGCTGCTTTTTAACAGCAAAAACCTTAATAATAAAGAATATACAGAAAAATTCCTATTTATCTGTAATTATATTAATGAACATTGTACGGAAGATTTAAGTCTTGACAAAATTGCAAAACTGGCTGGATTCAGCAAATACCATTTTACAAGGCTGTTTAAACAGGTTACAACAACTACCTTCTATAAATACCTGAACCTTAAAAGAATAGAACATGCCCAGAAACTATTGGCAGACCCTGGCATACCAGTAACAGAAGTGGCACTGTCTTCTGGGTTTTCAAGCCTGTCTGCATTTATACGCATGTTTAAACTAATTAACCAGTGTACTCCTACAGAATACAGGAATATGTTTATAAACATTACACAAATTATACCCAAAAAAGTGCAGAATGTGCCAGAATAGTAAATATTTTGCCTTTTTTTGATATAATTTAAAAAGCTGGATAAAGTGAAAACAATGGCGGGAACATTGTATAGGAGGTATAACTATGGAAACACAATTGGATTTCTTTGAAGAAAATGATGCAAAGGTATAGTGGTATTCTGGGTGGTATGGTTTTTGCTACAGGTTATTTTCCTGCCGCAATCATTTTTGGGGCAGCCTGTTATCTGGCATGCATTGTTCTTTGCCCCGCCTGCTGGACAAAGAACAATGTATCCTGTACCGTAATGCCAGATGCCTTTAATTATATTGCATCATATGAAAGCCATGCAAAGTCTGCATAATTATTTCCTTTCTTCCCATTAGCAGATGCGTACATCCCTATTGTACACCCTACAAAACCTCCTGCTTCTTCTGTTGTATAAGGAAGCAGGTTTATATTTCCTGCTGCCAGCACTTTTTTACTGCCTGTCTTTACCCATACCGATGCTGTCTGGTTTTCTGCCCTTAATACAATTTCCACCAGCCCATCTTGTCCAGCTTCTGTCACAGATATAACGTTATCCTTGCCATGTATATGTTCCACAACATAGAAAGCCCTGCAATTATCTTTCTTTTTTATCTCCATGCGCAGATGGTTTTCATGGTTCTGGTAATAAACAAGACCTGCACTTTCATTGTCCGAAGGTGTGAATTCCATTCCTGTGCCTGCTTCAAAACAATAATCTTTTTGGCGTATACCAAGGTAGGAAGCATTTGTTTTATCTTCTATCTTCTCTTCCCTTGCAAATAACCTTAAAAAACCATTTCTAGCACTTAATGAATACTGGTTTTCATTCCTTGTATGTATTCCAAGCATCCTGTTATCCAGCCTTCCATCATAAAAATGCAGGTGGTCATGGTGTGATATTTCATCAGCAAACCTGTATTCTTCAAACGGAAGTTCCATGCTTTCACATAGCCTGCCAATACCTGCATTAATTACAGGCCAGCCATTTTCCCATGTTACCCTTGCGAGGAAGGACTCCCTCCCCATGCTGCTGTGGCGCTTGCATGGACGTGAGGCAAGCATTATTATATACCAGTTGCCCTGCCCGTCATCAACGAGGTCACCATGCCCTGCATAAACTACAGGATAATCCATTCCAAGGTTTCTATGTGTGAATACAGGGTTTCTTGGACATCCTTCAAACCATTTGAATAATTCTTTGCTTCTTGCTATGCTTATGCTGTGTTCAGGACCAGTACCGCCTTCTGCATGCAGAAGATAATAATAGCCATCAATCTTATAAATATGCGGGCCTTCTGGCCATATAACATCTTTTACTGCACCTTTCCATATTGCCATGCTTTCACCTGTAAGCTTCATTTGTGAAAGGTCAAGCTCCTGTACCCATATTTCCCAGTCTCCATTATAACGCACACCCTCCGGGTTTGGCCTTGTCCCTACATAATAGCATCTGCCATCTGTATCAAAGAAAAGGTCAGGGTCAATTCCCTTTGCCTCTTCTCCAAGATAATATGGTTCTGACCAAGGTCCTTCTGGCCTGTCCGCTGTTACTATAAAATTGCCGCCATAACTTACATTTGTTGTAATCATATAATATTTGCCTTTATTATAACGTATAGTTGGCGCATATATTCCTTCTGATATTTCACTTCCAGACAACGGAAGCTGTTCTTCCCTGTCAAGTATATTTCCAACCTGTTCCCAGTGTGCTAAATCCTTGCTGTGGAATATTGGCACTCCTGGAAAATATGCAAAACTTGAATTAACTACATAATAATCTTCTCCTGCCCTGCATATAGAAGGGTCAGGGTAAAAACCACTTAAAACAGGATTTAATGCTGTTACCATTATTTTTCCTCCATATTATTGAAATTGTTTAAATTATTCTACATACCCAAACCCTAATATCGTACACTTCTTTTCCCTGTCTGCACTGTCAATTTCTATACGTACAAAATGGCTGCCACTTGTACTTTCATTAATTATTAACATAGGATTACAATGCAGCCAGCCATTTACATATGGGTCTGCTGTCCTTGTATACTTGCCATCTACATAAATATCTGCTTTTGCAGCATCTGTTTCTCCTGAATCTTTAAATACAAGCACAAGTGCTTTGCATGTAACTGACATTTCAAAATAAGGCTGTTCTGTATTAGTCCCGTCATAGTGCCAGTTATATGGAAATTCAGGTACTAATTCCAGGCTTGTATCCATTTCTACGCATTGCAGTATATTATCTGTACTTGTAAAACCACCAGGCATTATTTTTGCTTTCTTATATGTATTCCTCTTATCTAAAAGCTTTATTTTCTCAAATGTATCTCCTATAATGGGTTCTTTTAATAATAATTTTTCTGTGCTGTTTTCTTCATTTGCCACACTTTTATCTGCTTCTGCCTGTTCCATAAGATAAAACAGGCAATCTGCCATAATTCTATGCCCTGTATTAGATGGGTGGTAAATGTCATAAAAATACTGGTTCTTTGTTAGTACCCTGCCTTCACCATCTTTTTTATAAAACTGGCTTGTTACTGCATTTTTTATACTAACCATCGGCAGGTTATAATTAATTCCAACTGGAATCATGCGTTCCTGCAGGTTTTCATCATTGGCAAATACAGAAAACAACAGTATTACAGCTGGCTTGTTACGCTGCTTTAATGCCTTTTTAACAAGGCTTTCGTAAAAGACACCCTTTGTCTCGTCACCCTCATCATTTACTGCAAATTCAATTATAATTATATCTGGCTCCACTGTATTGTCCCTTAGTACATCACGTTCAAAACGTATTATGCCAAGTTCTGAAGGAGTGCCGCCAACACCTGCTTTAATAAAATGCACATTATTGCCAGAGCCAAATTTATCCTTAAACAATTTATATGACTTATAAGCATAACATTCTGTATTTATTGGTGTAGCACCTGCACCCTGTGTAATAGAACCACCTATATATGCAATACATGTTTCCTTTCCGCTTCTTGCACGGTCTATAGCCTTTATAAGCCTCCTGGTATCTCCTAAAGACACAATGGAATCTTCTAACATATCTTTATATTCCTGTGAATTAAAGTCTATCTCACTTTCTTCATTAACTTCTGGTGCCTGGAAACCATCATTAAGGTATAACCTTACATTTAATTTTGCAAGCTTTTCTGGTTCTTCCATAATAACCTTAATCTGCCCTGGCTGAAAATCATCTTCCCTCCATATGACATCAGACAGGTAAATTCTTTTTTCTGTGCCATTGCCTTCTAAAGAAATATTTAATTCAGTGCCTCCTCCATAAATATCATTTCTGCCATACATCTGGAATATAAATAAAACATTTTCTGACGGGTTTTTAGTTTCAACCGAAACACCTATGCTGTGTACAAGTTTCCTGAACCCTTCCACACTGCTTAAAAGTGACAGTTCTTTTTCACTGGTAATGCCACCTGTAATCTGGGCACTGTTAGCAAGCCTGCCATCACTCTGGTACAGATACTGTATTCCTTTTCCGTCTTCCATTTTTGTGCCAAATATATCTTTATTTTTTATAATATAGAAAAAGTCCCTTCTTTTTTCCGGGTCTTTTGGTGCTGCTGGAATATTCATAAATTACCTCTTTTCTGTGTTTTATACACCAAGTTAAAATTAATGGAACTATGTGTTATTACACAATATTTCTGTAAGTTTTTCCAACAAACCCTACAACTGGAATGATTCCAGTATCTCAACCAGGAAATCCGCCTTTGCCTGTAATTGTTTAGCTGGCTCTTCTAAATCCCTGGCTGCACTCTCCTGTTTTTGTACTGTAATACTTACGTTTTCCGAACATGCTGCTGTTTCAGCAGATACAGCGGATATATCCTCAATAGTGCCAAGTGTTTTGTTTTTTGATGTATCCATATTGTATACATTACCTGTAATGGTCTCCAGTGCCTCTGACAGCCTGGCAATCTGCTGCCCAATCTGCCTGAATGATTCTGTAGTGCCTGAAACAACACCTGTCTGTGAAGATACAGCCTCTTCTGCTTCTTTTGCAGTTGAAACAACTTCACTTGTCTGCTGTACAATTTCATTAACAATATCCGAAATCTGTCCTGCTGACTCCAGGCACTGTCCAGAAAGCTTCCTTATCTCTTCTGCCACAACCGCAAAACCTTTACCTGCATCACCTGCGCGCGCTGCTTCAATAGATGCATTAATTGAAAGCAGGTCTGTCT
>JAAWKM010000097.1 GCA_022797375.1 Lachnospiraceae bacterium | reverse complement strand
TGAGCTGGCTGTCACTAATAGACCGCGGGCTTGACCAAAGATGGTTAAAAAAGCTTGCATAATTAAGGAAAGTCTGTAATAACCAGTATACAGTTTTGAATATACCAGTTTTATTAAAAAAGACTCTTTGCTATTATATCTGGGTTTAAAGAAATAACAGCAAGGAGTCTTTTTTATATTAGCCAGACCGGTGCCCTCTGCCTGGCAGCAAAGATATCTATCTAAATACCAGGCAGTTTTATTATAGTATTAATAATTTCACGTATTTGTAATTTGTAGCAGTGTATAGTTATATCAGCATACTTTTCATATAAAGATATCCTTTCATTATATAATGTTTCAAGCGTCTGCCCTTTTTCCATTGAAACACCGCGTTTTTCGAGGTTGCCTAACCGGTTCTTTATTTCATTAAGAGGCAGTTCAAGATATAGTATAATGCCAGAAGATTTTAAATTCTGCATTGCATCTTTTCCATAAACTGCACTTCCTCCAGTTGCAATAACAGATTTATCTGTTTTAATGGAACTTATAACATTATTTTCAATAGTGTTAAATCCTTTAGTGCCATATTTTTCTATAATTTTGTGAAGAAGCATGCCCTGGTCTTCTTGTATAACTAAATCCGTATCAATAAATTTATAACCCAGTGCTTTGGCAAGTACAATGCCAACTGTACTTTTACCAGCACCAGGCATACCAATAAGAATAATATTCTTCATAAATCCTCCAAAAAATATTTATTATTTCCAGATATGCAGGTGGCATAATGCTAATATTATATAAAGTAAAAGTTTTTATTTGTTTCAGGCGTTATTTTACTATTGTTTTTAATTTGTGTCAATTAATATTATGGACATGTTGATATGTGGTAATAAGAACCGTTACTATTCACAGTCACTTTACAGTACAATCCACAGACCGCTGCAAAAACAGCAGCTAACAGCCATATAATTTTAAATTAAATTAGCACTCACCTATTGACTTGGCTAACAAAAAGTGGTATGATTGCTTTCAATAAAAGTGGCAATATTATCATATAGGTTTAACTAGATTTGGAGGTGTGGATATGAATATTAGTAAGTTTACACAAAAGTCCCAGGAAGTTGTCCAGAATTGTGAAAAGGTTGCAATGGATTATGGGCACCAGGAGATTGCACAGCCACATTTGCTGGCTTCGATGATGGCTGTTGAAGACAGTCTTATAAGGAAACTTATTGGGAAAATGGATATTGAGCCAGATGTTTTTATGGCCCAGGTAGAAGGGCTTTTAGCAAAACGGCCAAAAGTAACAGGAGGACAGCTCCATATAGACCAGTATTTAAACCAGACATTAATATACGCAGAAGATGAAGCAAAGCATATGGGGGATGAATATGTTTCAGTTGAACATTTATTTTTAAGCCTGCTTGCGCATCCAGATAAAGATATTAAGGCACTTATGAAACAGTGCCAGATTACAAAGGAAAGGTTTTTACAGGCATTATCAAAAGTAAGGGGTAACCAGAGGGTGACAAGTGACAATCCAGAAGCCACATATGACACCCTTGAAAAATATGGTGCAGACCTTGTTGAGAGGGCTAAGGATGGCAAAATGGATCCTGTTATTGGCAGGGATAGTGAAATCCGCAATATTATAAGAATACTTTCACGCAAAACAAAAAACAACCCTGTCCTTATTGGTGAACCTGGTGTTGGCAAGACAGCAGCAGTTGAAGGGCTGGCACAGCGTATTGTGCGTGGTGATGTTCCAGAAGCACTGAAAGATAAGAAGATATTTGCACTTGACATGGGTGCACTTGTAGCAGGGGCTAAATACCGCGGTGAATTTGAAGAGCGCCTTAAGGCAGTCCTTGAAGAAGTTAAGAAAAGTGACAGGCAGATAATTCTTTTTATTGACGAGCTCCATACAATAGTAGGCGCTGGCAAGACAGATGGTGCAATGGATGCGGGAAATATGTTAAAACCAATGCTTGCGCGTGGTGAACTCCATTGTATTGGTGCAACTACACTTGATGAATACCGCATGTATATTGAAAAGGATGCTGCACTTGAAAGAAGGTTCCAGCCTGTAATGGTTGCAGAGCCTGCTGTTGAGGACACTATTTCGATATTGCGCGGGCTGAAAGACAGGTACGAGGTCTTCCATGGTGTTAAAATAACAGATGCTGCACTTGTAGCGGCAGCAACATTATCAGACAGGTATATATCAGACCGTTTCCTGCCAGACAAGGCAATTGACCTTGTAGACGAAGCGTGTGCAATGATAAAAACAGAACTTGACAGCCTGCCTGCGGAACTTGATGAAGTACAGAGAAAGATTATGCAGTTTGAAATAGAAGAGGCAGCACTTAAAAAGGAAAATGATAATCTTTCAAAAGACCGCCTGGCAAACTTGCAAAAGGAACTTGCAGAATTAAAAGACAGTTTTACATCGCAAAAAGCAAAATGGGATGAGGAAAAATCTGCTGTTGATAAGGTTAATAAATTAAAGGAAAGCATAAATAGTGTCCATACAGAAATGGAAGCCGCTAAAAGGGACTATAACCTTGAGAAACTTGCAGAATTACAATATGGCAGGCTGCCAGGGCTCGAAAGACAGCTTTCAGAGGAAGAAGAGAGGGTAAAGAATAATAATAATACACTTGTACAGGAAAATGTTACAGATGATGAAATTGCTAAGATTATTTCAAGATGGACAGGAATTCCAGTTGCAAAGTTAAATGAAGGCGAGCGTGAGAAAACACTGCACCTTGAAGAAGAGCTCCATAAACGTGTAATAGGACAGGATGAAGGTGTAAAGCTTGTATCAGAAGCAATACTGCGTTCCAAGGCTGGAATAAAAGACCCTTCAAAACCTATAGGTTCTTTCCTGTTCCTTGGGCCTACAGGTGTAGGTAAGACAGAGCTTGCCAAAACACTTGCAGCAAGCCTGTTTGATGATGAAAACAATATGGTCAGGATTGATATGAGTGAGTATATGGAGAAATATTCTGTTTCAAGGCTTATAGGAGCGCCTCCTGGATATGTAGGATATGAAGAAGGCGGGCAGCTTACAGAAGCAGTAAGAAGGAAACCATATTCGGTTGTACTTTTTGATGAAATAGAAAAAGCACATCCAGATGTATTTAATGTACTGTTACAGGTGCTTGACGATGGAAGGATTACAGACTCACAAGGACGTACAGTAGACTTTAAAAATACAATACTTATACTTACATCTAATATTGGCTCATCATACCTTCTTGATGGCATTACAGAAGATGGAAGCATAAGCAGCGAAGCCCAGGAACTTGCAATGAGTGATTTGCGTGCAAGTTTCAGGCCTGAATTTTTAAACAGGCTTGACGAAATAGTTATGTTTAAACCACTGACTAAGGAAAATATAAGCGGAATTATAAATATCCTTCTTGATGAATTAAATAAAAGGCTTGCAGACAGGGAAATTAAAGTACAGCTTACAGATGCTGCAATACAGCTGGCGGCAGATGAAGCATATGAGCCAAGTTTTGGTGCACGCCCGCTTAAAAGATACCTGCAGAAAAATGTTGAAACAATACTGGCGCGGGAAATCCTTAGTGACAAGGCAAGGGCAGGTGATACAATAGTAATAGATAATATAGATGGAAAACTTGGAATAAGATAAAACTTTATAAAAATATAACCGCATAATAATATAAATATTTATACAAAATGGCAGATGCATATAAAAGCATCTGCCATTTTACCTATATTTTTACCATGTTATGCCAGTTATAAAATTTATTCAAAAAATTATTTAGAAAGAGTTATAAAAACAATATTGACATTTAAAAATAAATATTTTATAATTAAAAAATGATTTATAAATATAAAATTATTTTTGATACAAAAATAAAATACAGGAAGTAAAAGACCATTAAAAAGTATTTGAAAACATAAAAAAATATATAAAGATAAAGAAATATCCAGTTATATTTTAAAAAGTAAATTAATTTACAGATATAATAAAAGATATAATTTTTAAAACTGCCAGGATAGAGCATTAGGAGAGGTGGTGATGAAAATAATGGTGTATTAGGAGGCAAGTACCAGTTAAAACCTGATAATACTAATGCTCTGTATATTTAATCTGGATTATATTTATATAAAATGCAATAAGGTTAAAATGTTTTGTAATGTTATTATTTAATCATGAAAGGATGATAAAAATGAAATATTTTTTAAAAAAAGCAATATGTATAGTGGCAGCTCTTACATTATTTATTTATTTGTCCGGCCAGCCAAGTTTTAGCATCTGGACAAGAGCAGCAGAATTCAGGTATTTTGGATAAAGGTAATGTAACAACCATTATGAATACAGAAATGTCCTCTTATATATATGATAAAGGTATAACTATTACTGGTAGAAAGGTTGAGGAAACAGAAGTAGAAGGTTATATTATCAAATCAATTGATACTACATATGCTTTAAATGATGCTAATATGTCAGACGATGTACAAAATATGGAAATGGTAAAGTTTCTTAGAAGGGAGTTAATAAGATGAATATTAAGAAAAAGATTTTTATTATAATATTATGTATGTTTATCTTATCTGCATGTGGAAACCATCAGACAATACCGGCAGATAAAGTAAGCAACAATGGAAGTAATGAATATACAGAGAAAAAAGATAAAAAAGAGAAAGATATAAAAGAAAAGAATATAATTACACCAGATATATCATTTGAAGTTAATAAAAAATACAGGGATAGTATTTCATTAGAGGCTGTGGAAGATGAAATCTATTATTTTTCATATAATACAGACTCTGAATGGTGTTATGCCAAATATTGTAATGGAAAAATGTCTGATATCTATTCACTAGATAATAAGTATGATATATTTTATAATAAGATAATAAACCAGAATATAATATTAGGATGTTATTTTAATAATAAAGTTAAAATTATTAAAATAAATATGCATGGGAAAGAGGAAACAATAGCAGAAATTAACATGTCTACGCTTCCAGTAATTGCAGATGCCGGGAATCTATTAGTATGGTGTGAGGTAGAAGAGCTGGAAAATAATATAAAAAAAGAAACAGTGATGGTTTATAATATTGATACAGGGAAAACAGAAGCCACAGATATAGAATGTGAATATAAAGAAAACAATTATTATTATACTGGTGATGTAGTTATGGCTGTAGGAGGATGGCAGAATGGTTTTTGCTATACCAGGACAAAATTTAATAATGAAGCTATATATGATGATTTATCAGGTGAAACAGAAATTTATTATTATTCATTTAAAGATAAGAAATCAAAAAAATTAACAGATTACCAGTATAAACCAGCTTATATAGGGGGTTCAGAAGAAGCAGTTATTGTATCTGATTATATTGTACAGGGACTTGAAGATACAGGAAAGGTACTATATATTACAGATAAGGGATATGAAACTAAATTGCTAAATGGAGTAAATGCAGCCGAAAATATATATAATAGCTATAGTTTTAAAAATAATAATTATATTGCTGCTAATGATGAGTATTTTTGGATTTTTAACATTAAAGAACAGACTTTCCAGAAATATAAATATAACCATATTTATGAAGGAGATTTTGGCAAGAAAGGCTGGAAACCATGTGACCATGCGGTAAGCAGAATTATAAAGTCTGGAGATAAATGTTATTATTCTGTATATAATAATCCTTTAATTGAAATTTACCAGATTAATATAGAAAATACAGATACTAAAAAAATATGGAAGTAACAGATAGGAAATTAGAGTGTATTAAAATATTCTTTGAATATATAATATATAAAAGAAATATGGCATAAAAACACCCCTTAAATTTTTAAGGGGTGTTCTGCTGTTTCTGCATTGTATTATAAGCAGCCTGTTCCTTTGCAAGCTCAAGAAAAAGGTGCAGTACTGTCCATCCTGAATTAGAAGGTGTAAGTACGGCTTTATAAGTAACATTAATATTTTTATTATTACGCAGTTTAAAAAGTATTTTGTCAAGCTTTTTACTATTAATGCCACAAAACAATATAAGGCTTTCATCAGGTACTTTCCCAGTAAAAGGGTTCGAATGGATAATATCTGTTTTGCCATTTGCAATATTTTGTAAAGAGTCATTGTATTGGAGTGTATCTGCTTCAATTACTTGTAAGTGCATTGGTGCAAGAAGCTTTTTGATTTCCTCTGTACAAGATGTATTAAAAAGAATTACTTTTTCCATATATAAAATATAACCTCTTTCTTGTATTAATCTACAGGAGTCCATTTTGGTTCAAGCCATTTGTTGTGTTCAAATGACCATAGCCTTTTATGTAATCTGCCATTAATTACTTTATATTTATATCTTGTTTTTTCAGTATAAGGCTGTATACCTGGATTTTCTGTTTCTGCTGCTTTTACAACAGAAGTACTATATAGAGAACTAATTGCAGGTGTAACAGATAAGTTTAAAAATAATGCTGCTATAAATAATTTTTTCTTCATTGTACTTTCCTTTCTTTTTTTGCTTCTTCTTTATTTTCATATATTTTTATGCCCTCAAGATAAGGTAAATTGCCAGGTGTTATTCCGCCTTGGAATTTACCAGAAGGAGTGTAAAGGTCATATCCATTGCCTGATTTAATAATAAAACATTCTTCGGCATCTGCAGCATTTGAAGCATCTGCGCTTGTATTCACTTCGCTGCTTTCCATATCTTCTGGTGTTGGCTCACTAAATGGCTGGCAAACAAATGAGTATGATAACAGAAATATGGCAATAACTAGTGGAATAATTATTATATCCAGTTTTTTTCTAGTCTGGTAATTATTTTCTACAATCATTTTAAAACGCTGTAAAAGGTTTTCGCCAGAGTTTTCTTCCAGGATACTGCATAAGCATGGAGGTATTACATTTCTGTTTTTTATGTTTACAGCAACTTTAGCCATTGCCTGTAAGTATTCTTTCTTCTGGTTACGGTTTAAATTCAGACATACAGTCCTATCTGATTGTAGTTCCATTATATGTGATAACTCTGATGACAGTTTTTTAAATAAAGGATTCCACCAGAATATTGCACATATAAGTTCCATAACTAGTTTAATAAAATTATGCTTAAACCTGTAATGTGAGATTTCATGCATAAATATACCAAGCAGCTCTTTGTTATTAAATTTTATATCTGGTAAAATTATAACTGGATGGAACAGACCTATAATAGCAGGGGAGTTTACATAAGCATGGACTATAATTTTAATGCCAGGTATATTATTATGTAAATCTGCTTTAGCAAATATTTTATATAAATACTGGTCTTCTGAAGCTGGCAGAATATCAAGTGCATGTTTAAAACGCATGTATTCTTTTGTACGTCTGTAAATAATAAATATAGCAGGCGAAACCCATATAAGGATAATAATTAATCCTGGAGTTAATGCTAAATAATGGAGCTGTATTAATGGTGTATTAAAGAAATGCATTATTTCTGGTAAAACTTTATCAAAATTTAAAGCTATAGTATATGGCATTTCTATTGGAATAAGTATTCTTGCTATACATGCCGCAATTAAAACAAATAAAGTATATATTGAACAATGCTTTATAAAAAATAGATTTTTTCTTAAAATAGAAATGCCAATTATAAAAATGCCAGCCCAGAATAAAGCAATACATACAGCATATATGGAGAAAGGTGTATATTCTTCAACAAATATATTACTGTTATAATTAACCATTCCCATACTCCTTTATAATATCCTGTAAGGCATCAAGAATATCATCTTTTTCAATGCGTGTATTGCCTAAAAGGGAAGATATCATTGAAGAACAGGCTTTTTTGCCTTCTCCGTCTGGCTGGAAATATCTGGTAAACTGCATTGTTGCATATTCATTAGCAGATATCACAGGGCGGAAAAGCCTTCCATATGATTTGCCAAGCTTTGTTATACTGTCAACTTTTACAGCACCTTTGCTTTCAAGGCTGCGGATTATGCCTTGTATAGAGGAAGCCGGCCATGTTCTTCCAGGAATTCTTTCTGCTATTTCAGAAGCACTTAAGGCATCCTTGGTATTCCATAATACTTTCATTGTCTCCTCTTCTTTAGGAGGTAAGTAAAAGAAATCTGGGGTTGTTTTATTTTTTTTTGCCATATCTGGTTTCCTGCTTTCTTATATAATATTTTGTTATTAATAATTTGCTTCCTGCTTTATATAAAATACATATATACAGGATAATAAATATATATTTGGTTCTCCTTAATTATATATATTTTTATATTTTATGTCAATCAAAAAAATTTACAAGAGGATTTAAAAAAAAGAATTACTAAAATAATATTAATAAGTATTAAAATATGATTTTTAAAATAATATAGATTTTTAAAAATAAATAATTTGCTATTATTTCTATGGAAAATAAGGGATTATATTATAAAAATATGTAAAATAAATATGTTTTGGCAAAGTATTAGTAATGCATTTTCATAAAAATCCCCATGCCGTGCTTTGCACGGCACAAATAGTATTGACAAAAATAAAAAATAGATTTATTATAATAAAAACGATTTTAAAAAATAAATAAATTTTAAAAATATCAATAACATGAAAGTTTAGGCGTAATAGTAAGATGAATAAAAGAAAGGATACACAGATGAAAGAATCGGTGTACAATTTTATTCTGGATGGAAAATCTGGAAACAAAATATATTATAATTCCCGTACTGGAAGTCTGGCAGAGGTTTGCCCGCAACAAGATAAAATGTTTATGGAATTTATTAAATATGGAACGGAAATTAAAGATAAGAATTTTATGGAACAATTAAAATATTGTGGATATTTAATTGAAGATGGTTTTAATGAAAAGAATGATATACATATAAATCTGTTAAGTTCCAGATATGAAACATCGGTATTATCTTTAACAATTACTCCTACAATGGCATGTAACTTCAGGTGTGTATATTGCTTTGAAAGTGGGCATTATGGGCAAGGTAAGATGGGAAGTGAAGTGGAAGAAGAAATTTGTAAGTTTGCAGAACAGGAGTCAGGACATATAGAAAAACTTGCTGTTACATGGTATGGTGGTGAACCTTTACTTGCAATGGATGTAATTGAATCACTTACAGGTAAATTAAAAAGTATCTGTAAAAAAAGTAATACAGAATATACAGCATCAATAGTTACGAATGGTTATTTGCTGGATAATGTTATGTGTGACAGGTTGTTGGAATGTAATGTTGAAGATGTACAGATTACTCTTGATGGTGATTGTGATACACATAACAAAAGAAGGCCTCTTGCAGATGGAAAGCCTTCTTTTGGCAGGATAATGGATAATTTAGAAAAAATACATGGAAAGATTGATATAAGTATAAGGATTAATGTAGACGAAGGAAATAAATATAAAGTGCAAGATGTAGTTAATGAACTAAAAGCCAGAAATATATATAATGATGTTTTCTGTTATCTTGGACTCGTAACACCGTCAAATGGGCAATGTAATAATATTGCATGTATGAGTGCTGAGAAGTATTCTGGTTTTAATCTACAGTTTATGTTAGATAATAAAATCCCATTAAAACCGCTTTATCCCAGACCAACTGGAAATTACTGTGGTGCAGATTATATACTTGGATATGTAATTGATGCAGACGGATATGTATATAAATGCTGGAGTGATGTGGGAATACAAGAAAGACGTATTTCTTCAATTTTTGATTTAACTGGTAAAGATGGAAATTTTTCAGATGGGATAACAGATACCCAGTCACAAAATGTAATTGATGGTTATATGCTTTTTAATCCGGTAGAAGATGAAAACTGCAGTATATGCAAATATCTTCCATTATGTATGGGAGGATGTCCTCATAACAGGCTGGAGGGAAACCAGATGTGTGAACAATACAGGTATAATATAGATGGCTTTTTAACTGCATATGTAGAAAGAATAATAGTAGCGGGGAAAGGAGGTGAAAATATATGAAAATTTTGGTTAATCCAGCTCCGGCTGGTAAAAGTTCAAATTCTTGTAATTATAAATGTCCTATATATAAAAAGGGAAAAAAGGGCATTAAAAAGATGATGAAAAAGTTTTACAAAGATAAAAAAAAGAAAAACAGTAAAGAAAAAGTATGCTGGTATGGTAATTGACAGAGTATTTATTATTGTGCCGGCCAGTACCATATATTTTTATGATGCTGGCTGGTGTTTTTTATTACTATTTATTTTGCTTTAAGCAGCATTGGAGGTTATATGGGAATATGGGCTATTGTGAAAAATGAAATTTTAAAATCAAAATTATATATATTTATGTTTTTTATAACTTATACAGGAGTGCTTTTTTTACAGGTATTTGTTCCTTTTGTATCTGGCCATTATATTGATGTACTAGCAGGAAAACATTCTGGTATAATGCTTTTTGTATCAGGTATAGCAGTTTTAAATTTATTTTCTTTAATTCTTGAATATTGTATGGCATTTATAATGACAAAACTTAATAATACATTTTTATATAGAATATGTAATACTATGTTCCAGACAATTTTCAGAGCACCATTAAAATATTTCAGAAGCCAGGATGCAGTATATCTTACTGACCAGGTGACAGGAGATTCCGCAACAATAGCAGAATTTATTTTAAATGATTTACCTGACCTTATATATAATTTTATGCTTGTTGTAACAAGTGCCGCTATTATATTTACAACAGATGTAAGTCTTGGGATTTTGATTATTTTAACAGTTCCTATATATTTTTTTACATATAAATTGCTTCAAAAACGGATGTACCAGAATGAAGAAAATTACAAAATTGCAGGTAATGATTATACATCAAAAGGTGTTGAACAGATACGTTGTACAAAGTTTGTAAAAGAAAATTCATTATATAATGAAATGGAAGAAAGATTAAAAGTATCTTTTGATAATATGTTAAAATGCGCAACGGGACAGGTGAAAACCCAGTACCTGTTTACTAATTTAAACCGCCTTATAATGATTTTCTGTTATATATTTGTTATATGGGCTGGCGGGCGGAAAGTTATTGAGGGCAGTATGTCAATTGGTTTCTTTACAATTATTAACAGCTATCTGAATATGGTGGTTTCTTCTGCAGAAGATATTGTTAATTTTTCAAGTGGAATACAGGAGGTAAGGGTTTCCGTTGACAGAATGAACAGGATTTTAGAACAAACAGGAAAGGTAAACAAAGGAAATATTTATGAAAGGCTGGATAGAATAGAATTATGCAATTTTGGTTTTTCATATGATGGAAAGAATTTATTTAGTGGCATAAATTTCTTAATGAAGAAAAACCATATTTATGGAATAAAAGGTGGGAATGGAACTGGCAAGAGCTCATTGCTTGATGCAATTACAGGTTTTTATCCAGAATGTTGCCAGGGGGATATTCTATATAATAATAAAAGTATTTATCAGTTTGATATGGAACTTATGCTTAAAAATGAAATAGCATTTTTAGAGCAAAATTCAGAAAAACTAAATATTTCTGCAAGGGATTATATACAATTTGGAACTGGTAACTGTGATGCCATAAAAACAGAAAAACTTATAACAGCTTTTTTTGATGGTGACAGAAATAATCCTGTTGAAAGAGATGAAGAAAATATTAATCTTTGTTCAGGTGGGGAAATAGAAAAATTATCATTAATACGTGTTTTACAAAAAGACAGTTCACTATTAATACTTGACGAACCAGATACAGGACTGGATGACATTACAATAAGAAAACTGTTAAAAATCTTAGAGTACATAAAAGAAAACAGAATAATAATTGTGGTAACACATGATGAAAGAGTGCTGGATATTTGTGACAGCATTTTTGAATTAGAAATACAGGATTTTGTGTAAGTGCCATCAGCTTTAAATAGGAACAGGGGGGCAGGTTGTTATGAAAAAAAAGATAATTTGTGTAATTATAATATTATTAATAACACCAGTAATATGTTTTAGTATAATAAAGGCATTCAATAATAAAATAAATAATAATGATAATACAGATTTGCATAATAAAGAAGTAAAAAGCAGCAGTTTTATTAATGAAGAAAACAAGTTAATTTATTCATTTCCAGTTAATAAAGAAAATTCAGCAGGTTATGAGCCTGCAAAAGAGCATGAGGAAATCAGACCAGATGCTTTTTGTATTTCTGGGGATAATTTATTTATTGATGATACAGTAAATAACAGTATTATAGTATATGATAATGGCGTTTACAAAAAGAAAATTGAACTACAGAATAATATGGATGCAGTATTAATTTTTTATGATTTTACAAATGACAGGCTGAAAATAGTTTATGAAGATTTATACAGGGAAGATGGGACGGATTTATATTTATATATGACATCTGTCTGTGTTTCAGAAGATAATAAAGCAGAAAAAGGAAAGAAAATATGCAAAAATAATAAAATGCCTATAAACTATTGTTTCGACATGGACGGGAATTTAATAACAGAATATCTGGGAGAACCTGCCAGTCTTGCTTATATTGATGAAATGCAGATAAACAGGGATGTACTAACATTAGGAGATAGTATAAGTTATGATTTATGTACTACTTATAAAAATAAGCAAGATGGAAACATTGTTACTGAATATATATTAAAGAATGATTTAGAAAATGCTGGTATATATGCAGTCCCAGAAAACCATAAAGATGCATTAGGCAGAGGGAATATCCAGGTTACAAAAGAAGGCAGCATATACCAGATGGCAGCAGATTCAGCTGGTATAAAAATATACCAGTTACATGAAGTGGCCTGCGGTAATAGAAACCAGGCAGCGGAAAATGCTTTTGAAAGGATATCTGGAAAAATTAATTAAAATTATTAATGAAGAAACGGAAATGTGCGAAGTAACAAATAAACAGTTAATGGAGGTAATTATGAAGCTTAAGTTTTCTTTGTGTAAGTATATTATTGTTTTTTTATTTTGTGTAAATATATGCACAGGCTGTAGTGGCAATAAAACAGAAGTTGTTAAAAAGAATCCTGAAACAACAGACGTTCCAGGGAAAATGACAAAATTTAATTCAGATGGCATTTTTATAATTAATAAGAGCAATTCTTTAAGTGATGGTGATGTTGGAAAACTTTCAAAGGAAATAAAAGATTTATTTTATAAAAACTGGGGAAATTCTAGCAAAATTGAAAATTTTACAATGAAATTTTACAATGAAAGGGAAGAGGATGGAAAGTTAAAAGCTGATGTACGTGTGAAATGTAACTGGACTTACACACAAAAGCCAGAGGAAAGACCACTTATCATTGGAATGAAACAGGAACTGGAAAAATTAAAGGATAAAAAATTAAAAAAAACAGGTAGAAAAATAATACATGGATTTAATTTAGAATATAGTGATTTTTATATGGTTACAAAGAAATATAATGAAGATTTGGAGATACATTTTAATACAAACCAGGTTAGTGATAATTATGAAATTTTATGTTATAAATATAAAGATGAAAATGGAAGTGAATTATGCCAGTTTGATAAATACCAAGAAAGTGATGAAGATATGATGGCAAAGGGAAGAAAGGTTTTCAAACAATACCTGCAGGATGAGCTGCAATATAAAGAATAAATAGTTTTATTTAGGGATTTTTATAACTACTGTTAATGATGCGCTTTCAAAAATAATAAGCCAGTAGTTTTCATATGGGTTTATGCCACAATCCATATTTTGGAAATGCCCGGCGCGTATTAAAAGTTACTATTCACAGCCACTCCACAGGACAATCCACAGACCGCTGCAAAAACAGCAGCTAACAGCCACAAAAACAGTGTCTGTTGTCTGAGGCTTTG
>JAAWKM010000096.1 GCA_022797375.1 Lachnospiraceae bacterium | reverse complement strand
TGAAAGAAATGGATGGGGGAATCCATTTGATGGAACCAGTTTGTCAAAAATAGTTCCATCAAATGGAGATTTTTTATAAGTAAATGATATTATGCCAGGGGCAAAAGCCTTTTTATACCAAATTGCATATGTTATATAGTGGTTTGATTATACTTTTGCTATATAATATAGGTGTTTTTTGAATAGAAATAACCTTTTGACCCCAGCATCATGATATATTAAATTAATAATTTTTATTAGTCCAAGACACAAAGTACTAAAGTTATGTGAAAATAAATTAAGTAACGTATTTTTCATAATCATGTGTATTGTTTTATATGTTATAGACAATACTATGTGTTATATTTTCTAAAAACAGTATAAAATCATTAAATATTATTAATAAAGTTTGCATTGATGGCATATAAAAAATGTGTTTTATTACAACTCTGAAAAAACTTACAAAACTAGTATGTCCGATGTTTATTAAATAACAACAATATGATGATAATGGAAATTAGGACATGCTTTTGGTAGTAATTCTGTAATATAAAATCCAAATCTCCATAACAATTAATTGCCGATGGATGGAAAAACTGCCGAAAAAGGGTCAAAGGCATTTCATATCGTAGTTAAAGTAGAAGAATAAAATGTTAGTAACAGAATTAGTAAAGAAAATAAATTTTAATGATAGCTGTGTAAATGATTTAATTTTCGCAAATGGAACAGTGATACTGGATATTGATTTATGCATGTGGAAGCAAAAGGAATATCAAGATGGTGACCCAGAATTAAAGGAAGTTATTTTGAAATTTTTAAATTCAACAAAGTATAATTGATATTCTGAAAAAACAGAGAAGGATATTCATTATGATTCAATTGTTGATATTACATATGAAGAAAGCATTGTACAGATAGTACTAGAAGATGAAGATGTTTCTATATTGACATTTGAGTGTAGTGAGGTTCAAATTGATTGGATTGTATTATCACATGAATGAATAATACTTTGGTGTTAATTGTAGGTACGCAATAATATATAGTCAACATATTAGTATCATATAATAATATTACATGTGCAAAAAATGTTGCTATTTTTGAGTATGAAAGTAAAGGACATGCTGAATGTTTAATTGCTAAAGAATTAAAAGATATGGGGATACAGCCAATTAATGTAAAGCGTATATATTCTGAGCTAGAACCATATTCAACACCTGGAGGGTATTGTAAAAGCTTTTTGAAAAAGCTTTTTACAAAAGCTAATATTACATATAATTTTGAATATGGAGTAACCAAAGAACCAAGAGAAACAGGGGTAAAAGCCTTAAAAGAGGCTGTTAAAAAGATATTTAAATAAATGGGATATATGATAGATGTATATGATTATTTACAACAAAATTTTAAATTAATTACAAGGGAAGAATATAGAAAATATAATCTATCAAATAATACTAAGAAAATATTATGTGATATAGGTTTGCCAAATAAACCTTTGGATTTTATCCAGTTTAATATTGATGAAACAAAAAATATTATATTGGATGAAGAACATATTATTATTGGGAATGATTTTGGCACATATATTTGCATAAATAATAAAGATGAGATAATTTCTGTAGACCCTCAGAATGAATATCCAGTAAGGTTTATAAATAATAATTTAGAAACTTTTCTTGAATTTATAATTACATTTTTATTGTATAAAGATAAGATAAGTGAAGCATCTGATGATGAGATAAATGAAATAATATGGCAAATTGAAAAAAAATTTAACATAACAGATATCCGGGCATTAAGCAATGAAGAAAACTGGTGGCCGGTTATTTTGGAACAAATTGAATTGGGAATAATGTAAAATTAATTGCTTTAACAGACAAAACCAACCTTCTTATCATCAAAAGAAGGTATTTTTGAAATATAAAAATTTGGACAAAGAAGAGGTTCTGAAAAATAAGTTGTCACAGGCAGATGGGATGTCTGTTCAGGTGGCAGGAACGTTAAAAAATTAATAGCCAAAATTATGTGAGAATTATAAGTAATGGCTCAGGGCATTATGTGCCAAATATTGAACAGGCAAAAAGATTTCCAGCATTATTAAATAGTCTAGGAATAAGAACGAAAAATGCATTATTTTTATGCTATTGATAAAATATAGAAGAATGTAGAGTAATATGATAAGAAAAATGGATAAATTTATTTTTTCTAAGAATTTAAATGAAACAATTTTAGAAATTATAAGATATGGTAAGTTAAATCAAGGTGAATATTTTTTGAAAATTTCTCCTGTTCCAGAACCTGGTAAACCATTGTTAACAGAAGATGAAATAATGAGGTTAAATATATTAAATAAAAATAGAGTTGAAGGTAAATTGTTTTCATTTGATGAAGCAGTCCAGGTACTGGCTTTTTTTTCTCCATTAGTTCCAGTATGGATTAATGTACAATATATTGGAAATATCCAAGAAAAAATGGTTTTTCAATTAAATTGCAGCCAAAGGCTTAGAAAACCATCACAATTAGGAAACCAGGAAACAGGGCATCCTCCATTTAAAGCAATTTATACTTGATTGCCTGGTGGGAGAATATTATGAATTATACAATATATAGAGTTTTGAACCCAAAATTGATATTAAAAAAATATATTCGTTGTGAATAAATAGAAATTTTTTAATACCATTTTAGAGGGGTGTTATATTACAGCAAAAAAATTTAAAACTTGTAAATATGAAGCAATCTATGGTTTAGATGGTGAAGGTGAGGATGATTATTTAAGAATGGTATAAATATATGGATATTATGGAACTTCTTTATATTCAAAAATAATAGGAGAAGGCTAGTTGTTATGTATTTTAAAGATTATTCTGAACCATATGCAGAGTTACAAGATTCTAATATAGAAATATTATTAAAAGACATAAATTTAAATGAAATTGAAGAAAAAATAATAATTTGGGAAGGGGATTTTGATAGTATCTTATCGGAAATTCCATTAAATAAAGATGGAGAATATGCAGCTTTAGCTTATCATCAAAATATAGATTTTCCATGGGAGAAACTAGAACCTGGTTATTGGGTTATGGATTATTTAAACGAATCATTAAAGCAACTAGAATATGTTAAAAGTATAATAGAAGATGATATGCAAAGGGATATATGTAAAGATATATGCAGAATTATAAATAATGCTATTAATAATGGAAAATTAGTTTTGATAAAACGGATTTAGATGAAAAATTTTCTAAATTATAATATACAAAAAGAGAACTACTAATGAAAATAGATGCTGGTGAGATGGATACACTGGGTTTTGAAAAAATCCTAATCTCTTAGCTATATTCTTAGAATATCGCAATATTGAGGGGATGGGTTGTTATTGTACTCCCAGTAAAAATGAAATGAATATCCACAGGTGTTGTAATAACTGGAAATGGAATTATGCTGGGTATAAATATTACAAAGGGGAAACAGGAAAATGTTTAAATTTATAAAAGAACAGAAAAAAATAAATAAAATTATTATTTTTTCTGTTTTATGTGTTTTTATTACTGGGTGTTCCCAGCCAGTAAAAGAAGAAACATCCAAGATTGTTGTTAAAGAGGATAAAGTACAGGAAGATAAAGAAGTACAGCCAGTACAGGAAAAGAAAAAAGAAAAATTATCAGAAATGTATGACTGGGGCGAAGCGAAAATTCTAACAGACTTGTATTATCCAAATTTTGGTGAAGGGCAGATTTTGCAGAACCAGGATCATATTTTTTACCCAGAAGGGGGCAATAAAATTATCCGTATCCGTAGATCTGATGGCATGAAAGAAGTTATATGTGAATTTGATTATAATAAAAAAGGATATATCCACTACTGTCTGGCGGATAATGGTATGTTTGTTGAATATGCTTCAAATATTTATTTCTGTGGTCTGGATGGGAAAAACCAGCGTAAAATAATATCACGTAAAAAATTAAAAAAACAGATTACTGCCATAGAGGCTGAAGGATGGTCTTATGGAGTATTGACTTTATATTTCTATAAAGACAGTTTATACCTGGCTTCTTTTTTCTATATGTGGAAATTAGATTTGACAACAAAAAAAATCACAAAAATGTCTGATCTTACTATGGGGGGGATGTTTCTGTGGCAATGCATTATATTATATGGACTTTAGTCAGACAGTTTATAAGATAAATATCCGTACAGGGAAAAGCACTCTTGTTTTAGGAAATGAAGAAGAGCCGTCTATACGTTATTATGGGATTACTGAGGAAGATGGGAAATTGTATTATGTTAAATGTAAAGGATGGAGTAAATTTACTGTTTATATGTACCGTAAAGGAAAAAAAGATAAAAAAATATATAAATTTAATTTAGATGATTCAATAGCATATAGTATACACGGTGAATCAGGTAAAATTGCAATTGAATACAGGGATGATAAAAGAGAAAAAGACAGTATTATTATATATGATATAAAATCATCTGTTGTAAGTAAAATAGAAAACATAAAAGGTTTTGATGGGTTGGTGTATGTAGCTGGGAATATGGTATTTTATTCTGGAATAACAGGTATGAGATATGACAAATATCTTTCATGTCTTGCATATTGAATAAGGGCAAGCTGGATAATAAAGATGAAAAAAGTATAGATTTATATTACAGGGGAAACAGGAAAATGTTTAAATTTACTGAAAAACAAAGAAAAATAGACATATGGTTATTATTTTTCCGTTCTGAAAAGCATTAAGAGCCGGACTTACACAATACTTAATTCTTATCTTCTTATAATCCCTCTGGCAACCTGTATAATTCCAGAGGGATTAATAAAATCTATTCAAAAAACTAAAAGCAGCTTTCCTGGTAATAATTATATGTTTATTTTTTCTATTATGCATTCGTGTTTTTTGCTTTTTTTATTATAATTTATTCCTACGAGTAAAATTTCTTTCTGGTATAGTTTTAAGGTTCCGGCATATTTTTTATCTTTTATCTGGCTGATTGCACCTTTAGCTGTAGTATTCCATTTAAGTTCAACGATAATAATCTGTCTGGCTGATTGTTTTCTTGGAATGAAAACAATATCTGCAAATCCTTTTCCAGCTGGAAATTCCCTGTGCAGTATATAATCTTTCTGGGCACTGTAATAGGCAAGTGTAACAACACAGCTTAATGAATTTTCATTGTTATATTGCAGAATAGAAACTGTATTCATATGGACTTCATCAATTATCCTGGCAACCTTTATGTTATCAAATGAAATTGTGGCTTCCAGAAGTTCATCAGACAACTGTATTGATTTTATCAATTAATTCCAGCCTGAACTCCGTGTTGCAGTAATAAATTCCTCACGGATTTCATGGTTGGGTATAAAAACTTCATTTGTATTATAATTATATGCCAGGTATCCATTATACCAGTACTGCATTTCATTAAAGTCTAAATTGTGTTTCTGGCATAAATCTGTTACTTCATTTTCTGTAAAACCAGCATATTCTGCAAGCATTGCAGGGTCAGTCATTGAAAATTCGTCAAAAATATTTAATGCTGAATGTGAACCGTATTTTTTAATTGGCAATATCCCGGTCATATATGCCAGTTTTATATAAGACCTTCCCTTAAAAAGATTTTTTAAAAAACCAAGATATTGTTTATGTATATTAAAATCATTTTGGGCTTCACGAAAAATACAGTCCCATTCATCAATAATAATAATAAACCCTTTATTCCCGCTGCCAGGATTTGAAAATATGGTTTCAAGTGCCCTTGGCAGGCTGGTTTCACCAGGTTTTACAAATCCTGGATATTCCTCTTCCAGTTCAGTAATAACTTCTTTCTGTATATAGTTTATAAAATTATCTGGCTTACCAGAGTCTTCTAATATCTGCTGTATATCAAAATAAATTACGTCATATTTATTCAAATGCTGTTTATATGTTTTATCATTTTTAATATCCAGATTTTTAAAAAGCAGCATAGAATCACAATTTTTATCATAATAGGCAGCAAGCATGTTCGCTGTCATTGATTTTCCAAAACGGCGTGGACGGCTGTCACAGATATATTCGTTTTCTGTATCTAAAACATTATTGGTGTATGATATAAGTTTGGATTTATCAACATATATTTTAGAATTCAGAGCTCTTTTAAATAAAGCATTCCCTTTGTTAAGATATAATCCCATATTATAAAACCACCTCCTGGAAAGAGAATTTTTGTATAATATTACCTGGCATTATATGATTCTTTATATAAACAAGTATATTTCAAATCTATTAAAAAGGCAATGGATTTCTAATAATACAGGTATGCGGGGATAGTCTGGTCTTTCATAGAATATAAAGAATAATGTATATTTTTGCAGATTTAATATTGATAAATTATTTAAAATCCTATATAGTAGATTCAAATTTAAAGTTTTTAGATATAGAGAGGAGCACAAATTAATATGGTTAGAAAGTATCCTTGTCCATGTTGTGGATTTTATACATATAAAGTGCCTTCAAATGAGGATTGTGGTTTTATTTGTCCTGTTTGTTTTTGGGAAAATGATATATTTATTACTTCTGGTGATGACCCAAGCTGTTCTAATGGGGGAATAACACTAAATAAAGCAAGGGAAAATTATTCAGTCTTTGGAGCATGTACAAGAGATATGGTTAAGTATGTGCGCCCGCCAGAGAAAGAAGAGTCAGGTTAAGCAAAGATATGCAAAAATGGCAAGAAACCAAAGACAAGAGATAGAACGCCAATGAAAAAAGCTTACAAACCAGAGGTAAGCTTTTTTCATTGGCGGTTATATTTTATTCCTGCATAAATTAGCATTGCCAGTCCAGCAAAAAGAGATTAGTATAATGTTTGGAGATATAGTAGAAACTATGTATCCTGCATGCCAGTTTGGAATGATTACCCCAAGTCTGTATGAAGGAGTAATGAAAAATATTACTGGAAAACAGAATATGCATAATAGTTAATAAATATAGGAATAGAAAAGAATTTTACCAGGTGTATTATTTGGATAAAAATAAAAAATGTATTGATGATAGTATGTTGGCAAAGCAGAATCCTGTAAGGATGCAGCAAAAAGTGTTTTGGAGATTGCAGATTTTATATCTGGCCATAATGGTGGTGATGGAGCAGTAAGAGATTTTATTGAATGGTTAGCCACCTAGTGTAATATCCTGCATCTGATACCATTGCAGTGCATCTGTAAATTGTGTATCTTCATAATCAGGCCATAATTCTTTTATTATATAAAAATCGGCATAGACTGTCTGGATTGGCAAAAATCCGGATAAACGGCACATTCCGCCCCACCGCAGGACGAGGTCAACTCTTGGTATGTTCCGGGATGCCCAGTTGTTTTTCATATCCCATTCCCATCCATAATTTATAAGAAAATTTACATTCATTATATCTTTGCTGCTGGCAGGTTGTAGTTCCATGTTTGCATAAGGGAGCAGTTCTTCAGGAAAGCAGGCAGATTGTGTATTGCCAATAACACGTATCGTTGCGTTTTCCTGCTGGACCATTTTTATGGCGTCAATGCAGGCTTGCGAAAAGGCCATTACCTGTTTCTTTGGACGTTTGCAGTTATCTACAGTAAAACCATAATAGGTCAGTTCTTGTATGCCATATTTTTGCGCTATGTGCAATAATTGCAGACCTGGTTCCAGTCCATAGGAATATCCATCTTCTTTGTTAAATCCATGTTTTTTTGCCCAGCGTCTGTTACCATCTGGAATGACGCCGATATGTTTTGGGATACGGAACATAACGCCCTCCTGAAATAAGCTTTATTATAAGTATATACAAGAAATATGGCTATTATACATTCTAATAATATAAAACTGTTTTATAGTGCTGTAAGAGAAAAACCGCCAAATGGAATAAATGGTTAAAGCTGTTCTTTATATGCAGACACTTGGTTGTAAGCAAAAATTTAATCATAAATATCCGTAAATGTTAATATGCTAGATTAAGATATATGGACAAGGAGGAACTGGACATGACAAGGGAAGAAATGTTAAACGTAGATATCCGTACAGTGCCTTTGGAAGAACTGGAAGATATTTCGTGCATCCAGTATATTGACAGTGATAATATTACAGACAGGGTTGATAATATAAAAAAGCAGTTAAATAACCTGTATGTACATAGAAATGGCAATGTAGCTGTTATGAATGAATATACAGAAGGAAAGAGCATCAATGAGGTTTTTGGTATTCTGGTTGCGGCATCTTTCTAAAATTATTATGAGGTGTTCCATTATGGAAGGAAATTTTTCTAAAAAATACAATGGTGCCATTTACTTGAGGTTATCAAAGGAAGATGGCGATGTTGCTGCTGGCAGTAAGCTGGAGAGCAACAGTATTTCTAATCAAAAAAATCTTGTCCAGGATTACCTGAAATCCCAGAAGGATATTGAAGTAGTATCTATCCGCATAGATGATGGATACAGTGGTGTGGACTTTAACCGTCCAGAGTTCCAGGCAATGATGAAAGATATTAGGGACAGGAAAATAGACTGTGTAATTGTGAAGGATTTGTCAAGGTTTGGCAGAAACTATATTGAAACCGGAAGATATCTTGAAAAAATATTTCCAATACTTGGTGTCCGTTTTATTGCTGTAAATGATAACTACGACAGTATCAATGAAGATAATTCCGGAATTGTAACAGCATTTAAAAATCTCGTTAATGACTCTTATCTAAGGGATTTATCTGTTAAAATCAGGAGCAATCTGGAAACAAAGCGTAAAAAAGGAGAATTTACCGGTGCATTTGCGGCATATGGATATAGAAAGTCTGAAACTAATAAAAACCAGCTGGTGGTGGATGAGTTTGCGGCGGGTGTTGTGCGCGATATATTTAATATGAAATTAAGAGGAATGAGCCCAGGCTCTATTGCAGACAAGCTTAATGAAAGCCATATTCTTTCACCAATGGAGTATAAAACCAGTATGGGAGAGAATTTCAGGACAAGTTTCAAGACAAATAAAAAGGCTAAATGGGCGGCGAATACAGTTATGCGTATACTGGAAGATGAAGTTTATACTGGGGTTCTGTTACAGGGAAAACGGACTACTCCTAACCATAAAATTAAGAAAATAGAAATTAAAGATAAAAAAGACTGGATAAGGGCCAGTAATACACATGAAGCGGTTATAGACCGGTTTTATTATGATACAATACAAAGGATTATGGAGAGGGAAACCAGGCGCCCGCCATCAGGAAAAGGAATTTATTTACTTGGCGGGTTAATATATTGTGGTGATTGTGGTGCACCAATGATACATAAGGTCTGTAAAGGAAGAAAAAAACATAAAGATGATATACCGAATGAATATGTATATTATGTGTGTAAAACAAACAAAGAGGGCAAAGGCTGTTCAGGGCACAGGATAAGTGAAAAGGTACTGTTTGATACAGTATTTAAGGAATTAAAATACCATATAAGGACAGTTTTGGACGTAGAAGATATTTTATCACAGATGGATAAAGTACCATTAAATGAAATGCAGGCCAGAAAGTTAAATGCACATATTGTATATAAGCAGGAAGAATTAATGAAAGCAACAAAATTAAAAGCCGGGATATATGAAGATTTTAGGAATGGAATTTTGGATTTAGAGGAGTACCAAAGCTTTAAATCAGAATTTAATAACAGGATAAAAGAAGCCAAAGAAGCTATAGGGCTTTATAATAATGAGAAAAAGAAACTGGCAAATAATAAGAATCCAAAGTATGAATGGATGGAATATTTTAGAAAGTATAAGGAACTAAAAGAACTTACCAGGGAAGCTGCCGCCATTTTTATTGACAGGATTCTGATATATGAAGGAAATAGAATAAAGATACGTTATACTTTTAGAGACCAGCTAAAGGATAGCACAGAGTATATTACAGCAGGTGCCAGGAAGGAGGCAATATAAGTATGGCAAGAAAGCCAAGATTAGACAATGCCGCAATTCTGGATAATGGACGGGGAAGTGTATTATTGCAGGGCAGTGGCAAAGAAAGCAGAACAATTTATAAGGCTGCCTTGTATGCAAGGCTGTCTGCTGAGGATAGTGGAAAAGCTGATGGTGAAAGTATAGAAAACCAGATTTCCCTTTTAAAGTTATTTGTGAAAGAAAAGGGGGAATTTTCTTCATATGAATTATTTGCTGATAATGGAAGAAGCGGTGTTACATTTAACAGGCCGGCATTTAATGAAATGATGGATAAAATAAAACAGGGCAAATTGAATTGTATTATTGTAAAAGATTTATCAAGGCTTGGGAGAAATTATTTAGAAGCAGGAAATTATCTTGAACAGGTATTTCCGCTTTACAAGGTGCGTTTTATATCTGTTTTAGATGGATATGACAGTATACATGCAAATGCAGCGGATGAAGGTCTGGTAATTCCTCTGAAAAACCTGGTAAATGCCAGTTATGCTAAAGATATTTCAAAAAAGGCAGCCAGTGCTATTGAAGTAAAGATGAAACAAGGGGCATACAGGCACAGATATGTTCCATATGGTTATAAAAAAGACCCTGGAAACAAAGGGTATCTTATTATTGACCCTGATACTGCCTGTAATGTAAGGGATATTTTTAGATGGTACAGGCAGGGAGAGAGTCTTGGGGGTATTGCAGGGCAGTTAAATAAAAAGAAAATCCCATGTCCTGCACGTTACCAGTATGAGAAAGGGGAAATTAAAGAGGAACGCCATAAAAATTCAGTGTGGACAAACATTACAATAAAACGCATTTTGGAAAACAGGGTTTATGTGGGGGATATGGTATGTGGGAAAACACACAGTTCAATAGAAGGAGGGTATAGAAATAAAAAAACAGATGAAAGCAGATGGTTTGTTACAAATAATACCCATAAGGCAATTATTAGCAGGGAGGAGTTTTCAGAAGTGGCAAAATTAAGAGAAGAAAGCCATATAAAATGGGAAAAGGCTAATGGAAGTTATGGTTATTATAAACCTGAAAATTTATTTAAGGGTAAACTTAGGTGTGGGAAATGTGGCATGGCAATGAAATTAGCAAAAAGAATTAAGAATAAAGGTAAAACAAATGAACACAGGTATGCAGTTTACCAGTGCTGTGGTTATAAAAGTAAGTTCCAGAAGGAATGCAGCAAAATATTAATTTCCAAAGATGAATTAGATAATACAGTTGCTAGTGCTTTGCAGCTACAGTTAAAAACTTTTGTTAATACGAAAAAAATTATATCAAATATAAATAAAGTTTCTGCCACAAAAAGCCAGCACGAAGAGGTTTATTTACAAATACAAAGTAAAAAGGGGAGAGCTGCAAAGCTGGAAAATATGAAGGAGGGCTTATATGAGGATTTTAAGAAAGGCATTTTAGATAAAAGTGAATATCTTGATATACGCCAGAGGCATACTAGTGAATTAAAGAAATTAAAGAAAGAAATTGTGCAGCTTGAAACATTTATGAGGTCTTTAAAAAAGGATTTAAAAACAGAAGGAAATATGGCAGAATTAATCTGCGAACTGCAAGATATGCATAGTATGACGAAGGATATAACTGGACAATTAATTGAAAGAATTACAGTTTATGAAGGGAAAAGAATATTAATTAAGTATACATTTGAAGATGAGTTAAAAAAACTGCATGATACCCTGGAAGAAAGAGAGGGTATTAACAATGCTTAAAAAAGAACTTCTAAAAGTAAAATCCTACCAGATAGTAATGTATATCCGTATTTCCAGTGAAGATGATGATATAGGTATAAATCCGCAAAAAAGTGAAAGCAATAGTATTACAAACCAGAGAAACCTGTTATATGAATTTATTAATAAACAGTTTACAAAAGAGCAGGAAGGCTTTAGTAAATATGAGGTAATGGAGAAATGTGATGATGGGTATTCTGGAAAAAAATTTGAACGTCCTGGATTTATAGAAATGATAGAAATGGCAGAAAATAATCTTGTGGACTGTATTATAGTAAAAGATTTTTCACGTCTTGGCAGGGATTATGTGGAAGTTGGAAATTATATTGAACAGGTTTTTCCAAGGCTTGGAATACGTTTTATTTCAGTAAATGACAATTATGACAGTAGTAAAAACATGAACCAGGCAGCTGGACTGGATGTTGCTTTTAAAAATTTAATATATGATTTTTACAGCAGGGATACGTCAAAAAAACTTCGGAATGCACGCCGGAAAATGGCAGAGAGGGGAGAGTTTGCAAGTGCAAATGCGCCATATGGATATATGAAATCCATTAAGGACAAGCATAAACTTTTAATTAACCCAGATACGGCACCTATTGTAAAACAGATTTTTGAATTAAAGCTTGCAGGAATGTCAGGCCTTAAAATTACAGAAATGTTAAATGCACAATGTATACCATCACCAGCGCAATATGCCATAAATACAAAAACAGGCATGGACTGGCGGAAAATTAATGAAATGACAGGCTGGGATAATTCAAAAGTTATATCAATTTTAAAGGATGAAAGATATACAGGAGTAATGGTATCGCTGAAAAGGACATTAAAAGGTATATATGGCAAAGATACAAAAGTGGATAAAAGGGACTGGCTAAGGGTTGAAGGAACACATGAAGCGATAATTTCCCCTGAAATGTTTAAACAGGTACAGAACATAATGTTAAATTTTGAAAAAAATCCATGTAAAATTAAAAGATATAATCCGTTTACTTGTGGGGTATGTGGAAGAAAACTTTCTAAATGCAGTAACAAGACATTTTATTATTGCCGTTATGGCAATGTAAACCCGGAGGCAGGCTGCTATAAAGCAAAGTATGAAACAGAAGTATTGTACAGAATTGTCCTTGAAGAATTAAAACTGCATTTAAAAGAATTTACAGAGCTTCAGAAAGTATATGATACCATAACATTAAATAATATATCTGTGAAGGATAATATACCAATGTATGAAAACGCGTTGGAAAAATTATCTTTTTCAAAAACTGCAATGTATGAACAATATAAATATGGAAAGATTACAAAGGAAGAATACATTAATAAGAAAAAGGCAGTATCAGAACAGATAAAGCAATATGAAGAAATGGTGAAAAGTGCAAAACTGGAAAGAACGGAAAATAACAAAGAATATGATAAAATAAAGAGGACTGGTGATTTAATTTATAAATACCAGAATGTGCAGAAACTTACAAAAGAGGTGCAGGAAACATTTATAGAAAGGGTGGTTGTGTATTCAAAAGAAAGACTAAAAATCACATGGAAGTTTGAAGATGGGTTCTGGCTTGCAGACTAGCCGCCATAAATTAAATGATAACATGAAAAGAATAAAACATAGCCTGAGTGTACATATGTTTTATTCTTTTTTTAAGGTTATTTAATAGTTAAATATTGTTAAACTGGGGTACCGGAGAAGTCATTGGACAGGGCATAAAGCATAGGTATGGATATCCAGAAATTACTGCCAGAATATATGTTACTATCCAGTCTTACGGCTTAATAGTAACATAGCAGTGTTTTCAGTACTGGTTATTACAGATTTTGCATAATTTTTTGGAACTAAATTGACACCACCAGACTTAACAGAAAGACTGCCTTTAATTAACCACCAGCTTGCTGAACAGGCAAGACAGGTGCTTGATGTAAATAAAGCAGAACGCCATATACGTGGCGGAATGGCAACAAGGGATAAATATCTGTGTAAGCACCAGCAATAAAAAACTATTTTGGAAAGAATAAAACAAATATAAACTGGGAGGAAGACAGCCAGGGTATATATGTGTTTTATTCTTTTTTGATAACAAATAAAAATATTATATTTTAAAATAGTAACAAGAAATAAATCTTATATAATTATGCAAGGTATATCTGTAAGTCTAAAATATATAAATTTTCAGATATACCTTGTATTTTGTGTTTATTTGTTACTATTCACGGCTACTGCCGCTCATAGTAACAAATAGCGCTTTCAGCGCTAAAATGCACACATTTTGCAAAAAACTGTGCAAAATGGCGCTGTAAA
>JAAWKM010000095.1 GCA_022797375.1 Lachnospiraceae bacterium | reverse complement strand
CATTACAATTTCACACAAGAAAAATGCAAAAACAGCATTTTTCATTACTATTTGTGCCGTGCAAAGCACGGCATGGGGATTTTTATGAAACGGACGTGTATAGCAGAATAAATCTTGACATTTATTTACTTGGAGTGTATAATACAGTACTGTATTATACAGTATTAAAAGGAGAAAATATATATGTCAACTATTGATTTAATTATTTTGGGTTCACTTTATCAAAGCCCAAAAAGTGCATACGAATTACAAAAACAAATTGAGGACAGGCATTTAGCCAGATGGGTGAAAATAGGTTCTTATACAGTATATAAAAAAGTTATCCAATACGAAAAGAAAGGATTTGTCTTCAGTGAAACAAAGAAGAATGGGAATATGCCCGAAAGAACAGTATATACTCTCACACCAAATGGAAAAACAAAGTTTCATGAGCTGATGTCCGGATTTTCGGCAGGCGAAACCAGAATATTTTTAGATTTCAACGCTGTTATTGTAAATATGCCACTGCTTAATGATGCAGATTTCAATGAATGTATAAACAATATAAAAAACAGCATTTATAAGACCAAAAACCAAATACAGGAGCAATTGTCAAAGCAAAAGGAAATGACTATATTTGGACAAATGATATTGGAACAACAATATATGCTTTTAGAAACATTAGAAAAATGGGAAATGATTTTTGAACAAAAAATCAACAGGGAGGATGAACAACATGATTAATTTTATTTTATTAAATCTCATTATCTACATACCATTTCATTTATTTGAAGAAGCAATTGGTGATTTCCCTAAATGGATGTATGAACATAAATGGCTGCCCTATCATATGACACATGGACATTGGATGGCAAATAATATATTTATCTATTATCCCATGCTTTTGTTGGCGGTATTTGTTTATATATTTAACAAAAATATGATTTGTTTTGGTGTAGCTATACTGATATGGGGTCTTATCAATTTTGCAGACCATTTCTTTTATACAATTAAGGATAAAAATATTTCTTATGGACTAATAACAGGCTTTTTATTTCTGGTTAATTCTGTATTGGGACTAAGATTTTACATTTTATCAGATGATTATTCAGTGCTTCATCTGATTACCGGAATATGTATTGGCGGTCTCCTCTTTGGGCTGCCTATCGGTTTGTGTGTTGTTACATATAAATTCTTTGATAGATTTATTAAGTAAAATATATTAAAAACGAGTTAGAAAATGGAATGATGAAAATAAATATTTTATCCCAGATTTAGCTTTACCCACCGAAGAACAGCCAACAGACAATATAAAGCGTATGCGAGGGGTGATTGTGAATAAGGAAATAATTCAAGTGTAAAAGACAGGGGCAGGTAAATCCCACCCCTCAATAATTAAAAGCCAGGTCCAGGCAGAAGAGATAAAAAATGCTGTTCTTTGCCATATCAGAAATCCAGTATTTTGAGTTTTTTCAAAGGTCTTTCATCATGCGTGTAGACATCAGACAGTTTTCTCCGTTTGTAAAATAGATGATTCGGTTTTTGCTGTCTATTTCTTTTATGTTATTTTTGTTTATCAAAAAAGAGCGATGACAACGTACAAAGTTACCGTCTAATGTGCTTGTCAGTTCTTTCAATGTACTGGTAAATTCAATTTGACGGTCTTTCGCATGGAGAATTACTTTATGGATATTACTGGAAGTTTCAAAAAAGAAAATATCATCATGCTCTATGCTGATTTTCCGTCCGCCAATTTCAATCGTATAGACTTTATGTGTTTTATTGGTTTGGAGGGTATAGCGTTCCAGTGCATTTAACAGACATTCCTTGATTTTCACTTCTGCTTCGGCGGGATTGTCCTTTAACACAAAGTCCATTGCCTCTACCCGGTACTGAAAGGTCATGTAGCTTAGTTCTGAATGTGCGGTTATGAATATAATAAAACCGCGAGGATCGAACAGCCGGATTTGCTGCGCCAGCTTCATTCCGTTCATGCTGCTGTTTAAATCAATGTCAAGGAAATAAATGCCCGTGTTCTGGCTGGTCTTGACCTTTTCAAGCAGTGTATAAGGGTCCTCTGCATCTAAAACAAGCTGCATATCCAATTCTTCTACCATCACTATATTCTGAATCGTTTGAACAATAGTCCGCCGTTGTGCAGCATTATCCTCACATACAAAAATATTCAGCATATTATATCACTCCTTCCTGCCGTCAAGTTCCATATGCTGCATGAAACATCCGCATTGCATTGTTGTCTCCAGTAATATATTCTCATAGGAACTGATGATTTTCTGGGCGTTGGAAAGCCCGGTTCCCTGATGCCCGGTCTTTGTACTAAAACCTTTTTGTTTCAGCTTATGCAATGTCTCGCCGTTATCCCGAAAACAGTTGTTTATGATGATTGATACACCTGTCTTATTCTGAATGATATTTAAGCCTATTTGCGGCTGTCTGGTTTCCAATGCAGCTTCAATTGCATTGTCTAAAAAGATTCCCAGTATTCTGGCAAGGTCTACGGTGTCTATCGGAAAAATGTCCACCTTGTCAGGAATATCAATCGTAACATCAATCCCCGAATCGTGGGCATAAATCATTTTTGCACAGAGCAGGCTTTTGATTTCCAGCACACCGATGTTGCTAAGCTGGTTCAGCTTATAATCGCCTTGGTCAATCAGATTCTTTGTTGGGAAAATTTTGTCTTCAAAATAATTTTTTAATTCGTCTATATCGCCATTTTCAATATAACCAGACATAGAAAGCAAAATGTTAATGTAATCATGTTTAAAAGAGCGCAGACCATTATACATGCTTTCCAGATTGCGGGTGTAGCCGTGTAAATCCTGCAAGGCTCTCTGGTTTGCCTCTGCCTGTATTTTTTCCAGATAGGAACGGCGCATAGCAAGAATTATAAAAAGCATAACGAGCAGATACCCTGAAATATGTAAGGCATTATTATATACCATTCTGCCGGCAGAGCCATTTTGTCCCGGAATCAAATCATCAAACAGAAAGATGGTTACAAGGAGCAGTAATGCAGCATCAATCAAATACCATGTCTGCGGAAGACGTAAAATACCTTTGCTTGAGAGTAAAATTTTTTTTAACAATCTGCCACAAATCAACGTAATAAAATAAAACAGCAAAATACGGATTAGCCTGATACCAAAAGAAAAATACTGCTGATTTGATAAAGCTAGAGGAAACAATGTATTCAGGAACCCTGTCAGCAAATTATCTATTACAACGGTAAACACACAGCCAATTATGCCCATACAAATATTTTGGTATGCAGTATCACGATAACCAACCAATGCATAGATGCAAACTGCTACCAGAATACCGAACAGTCCGTATGGGATACATGACAGAAATGTTACAGGCGCTCCGGCAAGCAACAACAACATATAGAGCATGGTAAACGCTTTCAGGCTCATGCGCTGAGACCACATATTACGAATGGCAACGGAAAGCAGAAAAAAAGACAATAATATGTCAATATAATGTATCATACAGCCACTCCTTTCAAGATTTACCTTTCTGATTATACTGTATGTGATTCCTTGTATCAAGCATTGCTCTGCGAAAATGATGAATAAATGCGTGTCCAGTAAGAGGAAAATGCACTTATTCATGAATTAAAGCATTTTATGACGATTTTGAAAAAATTGCTGTTTTCTCTGGTATACTATCCTGTGGTAAATAAATTTATTCTGGAAAGGAAGTAGGAAGCTATGAATCATTTTTTTAAAGGAACTGTTGTAGTAGTGGGGGTAACGATTGTATTGATGATTATTAATATAATCATCAATACAATCTGCAACAAAAATAGTATTGACTTGAATCCGGCAGCAATTAGTACGGTTTCAACATTTATAGGGGTATTTTCTTCAATATCGATTTATAATAGGTGGATTAAGGATGAGAAAAATAAAGATAACCAGAAATGAACAGACGTGTACTTTTCATTCTGTAAGAACGTAGTAAAATTTCCCATTTTCCGGGAGAGACGACATATCATAACAGGGCTAAATACTTAGTTTCAAAGCCAATGAACCTGTGGATAACCGCAGTTCACTGGCTTTATTTCATAAAGTTTAAGGTGAACGGAACACCTGCCATATAAAAAACAGTCATCTATCCTCTTATACAAAGTAAAACCAATTCATACATAGTCCATCAGAGAAAGGCAGGAAAGCAGTTAAAAAATCCTGCCCATGCAACGCTACCCATTTATTAAGACGTACCGTGTTGAGCCTGCATTGGTTACACTTGGAGAAACGAGTAGGAAAATTAATTCTATTGATGTCCGTATTTATGACTATGGCTGTGCCATTTGTGATGTGCTGCAAAATATGAATATTTGCTTATTGTGAGTACCCAAGCACTTAAGCAAATTAAAACTTGTTCTCTCTGCTTCTAAATATCATTAAAAGGTTTTTTCGCCAAGTACATCACATACGTGTCAAAAAATACAATCTTTCCTCCAATTTCATTTACTACAGATCTAATACCGTTATAAAAATTACTTTTATATGGTTCAGAAAGCATAATATGGTCGCAATGTGTTCCACATAAGGCAACATATTCATCTGTTGTAAGCTCCCGTTTACCATGATATTCACGCTTTTCGAAATCTACATACCCATAATTTACAGCATTTGAATAAACAAACGAACCATATTTATATTCTATATCAGGCTTAAAATAAGCAGAATAAACTTGCTGTATCTTATTGTAAAGTTTCTCATCTGGCGTTTTATAGTCTGCTTTTGTTAAAAGCATTGCAAGCACTCCGCCTGGTTTTAATAAATCAAATGTTTTATGGAAGGCTATATCCTCTGGAATCCATTGTATGGTTGCCGCAGAATAAATCATATCAAATCTCTGGTTCCCAAAATCATGCGTGATAAAGTCAGCGTTAACAATATCAAAATTTACACGATTTCCATACTTGCTTCTCATCATATCAGCCAAATGCCCACCAAGCTCAATAGCATGATAAGAGCATCCAGTATTCAAAATAGGTTCTGTAGCTTGCCCTGTTCCTGGACCAATTTCTAATACTTTTTTGCCTGGCTTAATATCTGCATAGGAAATCAGATCTGCAAACAACTCATCACTGTACCGGGGTCTATACTTATCAAATTGTTCTGGAATTGTATCAAATATTTTTCTAAACTCCATAACTTTCTCCTTTATACAATTTCTGATTCGTCAATTTTTTCAGCATATACATTATATTTCACATATATGAATTCGTTGATATTAATCTAACTTTCTAAGGAACAAAAGAGCAAAAGCAGCAAGTGCTTCCAAATCTAATAATATTTTCTATTATTAATACCCCACTTTCTTGCCATCTTTGGTCATATATCCGCTTATATGCCCTGCTTTATAATCTGCTTTCTTTCTTGAAACAGGAACTTCAGGGTCTGTAGGGTCATAATTTATTGTGTAATCAACTGTTATTGTTGCAGGCTTGCCAAGAGGTCCTGGCTTTGATGAGCTTCCCTGTACAATATTTACTTTTGTTCCAGTTGATGCATAATCATATATCCATTTTGCATCAGCAACAGTCATACGGACACATCCCGCTGATGCAGGTGAGCCAAGCCTGTTATATGTTGAAGGGCTTAATGCATAATGCGACTGTGTTCCTACTGCAATAGCATGGAAATAAACATTTCCTACAATATGTGTAGCCCATCTGGCATAAACTATGCTTCCATCAGGTTCATACATTGGTTTTAAAGTATACTTAACAGATGTTCCATTGCTTGATACAGAATATAAACCAAGTGGCGTAAATGATGATTCTTTATCCAGTGCAGCTGCTGTTCCTGTACTGCTTACATCCCTGCCTACAGAAACAGTAAAAGCCTTTATTGGTATTATGTAAGCTTTCTTTTCACTGTCATATGCATATGCTGTTACACAGCCTGCCGCCCTGTTTATTTCTAAATAAATATTATTGCCTGTTTTTTTTAAACCAAGAATATCTGTAAGGTCTGTTACAATTTTATTATCTTTATAATAAAACTTATATTCCCTTCCTGCATATGTTTCATAAACCCATCCATTTTTACCTAATTCGGATTTTTTTACTTTAAATGTCTTCTTATTCAGTAATATGCTTTTTCCCCACTGCGTAGTTGCATAAGCATAAACCATATACTTTCCTTTTTCAGAATATGCCATATCTGCAATAAAAACATCTTTGTCTGAAGTATTCACACCAAAAAACTTCTTATAAAATTTCTTCTTATTACCATTTACGGAATACACATTAAACTTTACATTCTTGATATTTCCAGGTATATAAGCACCTGACAATATAAACTTACATGTGGCATTTGATTTTTTCTCTACTTCAATAGTACCTTTAACCATCCTCATGTCTGCTTTGCCAGTTTTAGTCAGGTTTCTTTTGTTCCCGGCATTGTCTGTTATTGTTGCTTTGACCGTATAGACCTGGAGATTATATCCCACTGATTTTAGCTTTATATCTGCATAGTAATATGCTGTTTCTGGCTTACGTGTACCTGTTTTACTACATACAAGCTCATTATCTTTATTATAAATATTAAATTTAACTTTACCTATTCCAAGTGCACTGTTAAGTGAGCCAACAAATACCCTGAAAGATTTTTTCTTTTCAAGTGCTGCCGACTTCTTTGTCCCTACATTAGAATATACAATAGCAACCTGGAATTCTGCTGATGCAAGTATAACACTGTTTTTTTCTACATTACGGTTTTCAAGCACTATGGCTGCACTATATTTTCCATATGAACTGCATATTGTAGATAAATCTGTTTCCCATGTTTTAGAAACATTTGTAAGTTCCCTTTCAACCCCACATGGAACTGCTTTTGAAATCTTATCTTTGTTTTTCCAGATTACAAGCCTTATTTTATTGCCTGTTCCTGGCACACCTGCTTCTTTTGATATATCAGGTTTAAAACCAAATGTCCTGTTTATATCGTATTTATTGCCAGTAACCTCAAGCTTATATGCATCTGTATGTATAGTAAAATCACATTTTCCAGCATTTATAACCTGTGGTTCCCCACCCTCTGCTGCTACGCCCATAATAAAAGATACATCATATTCATTAAATAAATATTTATCAAGGCTGTCAAGCGAAAATGTTCCTGTATAAGTTCCGCCAGTACAGTTAGTTTCATCAAGTGTAATCTTTTGTTCCAGTGCAATTATAACTTTATCATCATTTTTATCTGTACCTTCTGGTGCATTCCCATCTGTTGCGCTATCGCCTTTATTACCCGCAGCAGCGCTTCCAGCAGGACTGTTATTGTCTGTATTATCATCCTGCTTTTTATCTGTACCACTTATATTATCCGGATTATCAGTTTTATTATCTTCATTGCCTGCACTACTACTATCCTGGTTATCGGTTTTATTGTCTGTATTGCCTGTATTATTATCTGTATTATCAGTTTTATTGTCTGTATCTTTGTTATCATCCTGGCTGTTGTTTCCACTATTAACAGTGCTACTGGTATAAGTAACTTTAAGCGTCATCTCTTTTATAATGCTTGTATCAATTCCGTTCACAGTATATGTACACACACCATTTGAACGGTCTGTTTCAAGCGAAGCACTGTACTCTGCTGCCCTTGCACTGTTTCCAGATACAATGGCAGTTATAAACAAACATAATATTATAAATAACTGTATTGGGAGTTTTCTTCTTTTTAAATAATTTATCATTACACCACCTATGCCTTTCTTTCTTTTACAATCCTGTGCCAAAATTGTAAAATGGCACTAAAATAAATATTAACACCTTTATACACAATAATGCAACCCATAAAATATTACAAAAAAAACCACACTTAGATGCTATTTTTTTACTGCTCCTGTAAAAACATACTTAAATACCAGAAGTGACTCTGATGGATACCCCTCAAAACTAAATAACGCCTGGTTATCCCATGATGAACCACCATACCATTTTCCAGCATCATTTGCATCATAAGAACCAGCTGCCCTTGAAGCCCATCCAGAACCATTTTCCTCCCATATTTTTTTATTTTCCCTTAATATCCTTTTATGGTTTTTCATAGCTTTATTATACAGCTGTACTGGAATCCATGCTGGTTCCCAGTAAAACACACCAATGCCTGCTTCCCCTGTATCTGCCATCGCCTGTATTACGCTTGCAACTGCATCTGCCTGTCCTTGTACAGAGACATCATAACTAAGGGGAAGGCTGCTGTCTTTTCCTACACTCTGCCCATGCCCGTCACCATCTTCTAGTGTATATACATAAGAAGTTTCTGCAACCATAACCTTTTTATCATATTCTTCTGCAATTATCTTCATTGTACTTGCCATGTTTTCTACTGTACCATGCCAGAACGGGTAATATGAAGTTGCAAAAACATCATAGTCCACCTGCCTGTCTTTTAATGTACTGGCAATATTCCTGTATCTGTTTTCGGAAATGTCTGTAAAATGAAGTGCAACAAGTATTTCTTTCTCCATTGTATCAGCAACATACCTTACTGCCCTGCTGCCCTCATTCATAAGCCGGCATATATTCTCCCATTCTGTTTCACCTGCCAGCCCGTTTACAGTTTCATTGCCAATCTGCACCATTCCAACATCCACGCCATTATCTATAAGCGTCGTCAGGCTTTCAACAGTATATACTTCCAAAGCCTGTGATTTGCTGTCTATATCCATATTCTGCCATGCCTTTGGTGCCTGGAATTTGCCTGGGTCTGCCCAGAAGTCCGAATAATGGAAATCTATTAACACCCTTAAACCAGCATCCGTTGCAAGTTTTCCAATATCAGAAGCTGTTTCTAAATCATTATTTCCGCCCCCATAGCTGTTCCCTTTTTTATCATATGGGTCATTCCACACACGTATACGTACCCAGTTAATTCCGCATTCCTTTAAAAATACAAAAAAACCCTTCTCACCATCCACAGGGGAATATGCCAGTTCATTACCTTCAAAATCATAATACTGGACACCACTTTCATATTCAGACTTAATGCTTGATATATCCACACCACATATAAAGTCCTCATCCAGCCCGCTAATATATGGAACATTTATTCCTGCTTCTATATATCCTGTATTCTGTATATTATTGTTATTATTTTCTGTTCCACTCCCTTGCACACTATTGTTCCCATTTCCAGATGAAGTATCTTCAATTCCAGAAGAAACGCCTGTAACAGTGGAATCTGTGTTTTTGTCTTTACTGCTGCCACCATTCTTTGCACAGCCTGCAAATACAGCAGGCAATACAAAGCATAATAATGCTGCAATAATACGTTTGCTGCTTTTCCCCATATACACCTCCATACAAAATAACTATAAGCCTGCAACTAGAATATTTTAATCCCTGTCCCTTCTCCCAAATATCATTACCAGCCTTAATAACTGCAAAAGTATTGCAACCATTGAAGCTACATATGTCATCGCTGCTGCACCAAGAACCTTGCGTGCCCCTGACAATTCCTTGCCCTGTAATATATTCTGATCTTTTAAAATATTTAATGCCCTGCCTGATGCATTAAATTCAACTGGCAGTGTTACAAGCTGGAAAAATACTGCAAAACTAAAAAGTATTATTCCAACATTTACAAGAATTCCGTTATTTATCATTGCCCCAATTAAAATTACAGGCCATGCTGCATTTGAACCAAAATTTACAAGGGGCACTATCGCATTACGTACCGTAATTGGCATATACCCTTTCTGGTGCTGTATTGCATGCCCGCATTCATGCGCTGCCACCCCGATTGCAGCTACTGACATCGAACCATATACAGAATCCGACAGGCGCAGCACCTTTTCACGTGGCGAATAATGGTCTGTAAGGTTTCCTGATATACGTTCAATCCTTACATCAAATATACCTGCATTACTTAAAATCATCTGCGCAACATCTTCCGCCCTGAGACCCATTGAATTGTAAACACCCATATAACGCTTGTAAGTCCCGTTTACATTGGCTGATGCCGCCATACAAAGGACTGCACCGATTATAATTAAAATATAAGTAGTATCAATCATTAATAAATATATCCCCTTTCTTTAACTATAAAAGATTTAACAAATATTATAATAATCTTCAAATGTCTTCCTGTTTATTCCTGTATTTTTAATATGCTATCACAAAAACCCTTATATTTCAAGAAATAAAGTGTAATACTGCACATTCCGGCCAGTGCTTTTTTCCATGAATGTGGTCTTGTCATGGGGGCAGCTGGCTTGCGGAGAGAAAAGCAATGGGATAACATCAATATCCAGGCTGCTTGGAATGCTGGAGATAAATGGCTGCATTATAACCACTGGCACCATAAGGACGCAGAAGTAGACAGCGGGAACAATCATAGAAAAAGAAGCAGGTTACATCCTGCCGTTAAAAGAAAACCAAAAAACTTTGCACACCCTGCAATCATGATAAATCCTTTCTGTTTCAATTCATCTCATCCAGATATTTCTGCAATTTACCAGCAAATTTTCCAATATGTATACCATCCACAAAAGAATGGTGTGCCTGAACTGATACTGGCATAATAACCTTCCCATCCTTTTCGTAATATTTTCCCCAATCAAACAAAGGTGTTGCATTATCCTTCTTGCCGGATATTCTTCCATCGTTTCCTGCATGGGCACATTAACTACCTTAAATAATTCTGTATCTTTGTTCAAATATGTAAAGGCTGTATCAATTTTATCAAACAAAACGATTTTGCCATCTAAGAAACGATAGCGTAATGCTTCAATCTCATTTGTACATTTGCATACCACATAGACGAACGCAAGTGTAAAATAATACTTTTGCTTTCTGACCTGCTGCAAGAGTCTGATAATATCCACATCAAAGGTCACGCAAACTGCGGGCTCAACGGGGTTTTCTCCATGTTTTTGCAAATAATCTCCACAATATTCCCTCCGTTAGTACTCATTTTTGTCCAACCAGAAAAAGCCTCTTAAATGTAAACAATATCTTTCCATTTTCCTGATAATGATATTCTGCCTCCAAATTCTTCAATACTTCATCCATAAATAATTTCTGTTCTTCCTCATCCAGCCTGTCTATGTATGGACGCAATGCCGCTCCCCTTAAAAATTCAAGTATCTTTCCATAATTATCCATCTCATGGCAATAACCAGTTATCCACATTTCAATTTTATCTGTACATTTTGCTACCATATCGTAGTATTCTGATGCGGAATGCAGAACATATTTGTCTTTTTCAATCCCCTTAAACTTATCAGCAAATATTTCTTCCGCTTTTATAACACATTGGTTCGCTGGCATTTCCTCAAATAATGGTATCTGTGCCGCAAAAATCCCTTTTTCGTTCAGCATGGAAAACGCACTTGCTATAAACTCCTCCTGGTTTGGCAGCCATTGCAGGAAAGCATTGGAAAATATCAAATCAAATGTTCCCATATCCAAAAGAGATTTACTGCAATCTCTTTGTATAAATGAAACTGCTGGTAAAATCTCCTTTGCTTTTTCTAACATTTCCTTTGACAAATCTATTCCTATAATTTCAGCATTTTTCCATGCCAAAACAAGAGGTATGGTACTCATTCCTGTACCACATCCTGCATCTAAAATTCTTTGAAACTTCATCTCTCTGATTCTAGTAACCAAGTCAATTGATGGTTGTATCCGTTCTTTTCCATAACGGTTATAAATCTCAGCATTCCACATACCCAGCCTCTCCTTTATCCATGATTTTATACTTCTTCCATATACACAAACCTCAATTCTTCTGTAACCTGCTTCTCATCAAAAATTTTATAGACAAGTTTCTTATTAATTCAAACATTATTTCTAGTTTTGGAACTTTTTGCAAGCACTTTGCAATTATGCTTGCAAAAAGCATTACGCTTCATGGTACATTTTACCACATCTTTTGCCCATAAGCTATCTTTTTTAAGAAAAGCCTAGGGCAACCGCTTAAAAATTATTGAGAAAAGTCTGGATTTCCTTTTGCTCATAGTGTATAACAAAAGGTATTATAACTACTATAATGTAAAAGGAATTGTACTTGTATGGAAAATACAAAGACTTTTTTCAGATTTTTGAAAACTTGGAAGACTTGGGGGATAATAGAGGAAAAATCTATCCACTGATTGATATTCTTCATTGGCCAGTTTCCAAACTTTTTATGAAAAAAATTCAACAGACCAGCGCAAAATGGCAAGGCTGTGGTTCTTCCATCCAGAGACTTTTAAGTAACGCAATTACTTCATTTCTGTCATTCATTTTAACATCATCCTACAAATCCAAACACCTCTAACATCTATAACTGGCATACCATATAATATTCATTTGCTGTTGTATCATTCTGATACTTTAAGGCATCTGGTATTGTACCAACAATCTCAAAACCAAACGATTGGTACATTTTTATTGCTCTCACATTTGTAGTAACAACATCTAATTCGACTTGAGAAACACCATGTTTCCCGCACCATATCAGACATTCCTGCATCATTTTTCCTCCTATGCCCCGATTACAATATTTTTCATATAAGACAAAAGCGACCTCTGCCCTATGTCTGTAACGCTTATATCCTCTTACTAATCCTATGGAACATTGCCCCACAATTTCTCCATTATATTCTGCAACAAACCATGCCACATCATTACTGTTTAAAACATTCATAATAATTTCCCTCTCCTGTTCTTCTGTAGTAATAAATTCGCCAGGTTCTCTTGCCAAAAATAATGTTTCCTTATCTGCGGTTTTCATTAAAGCGGTTATCCCCGCCGCATCCTCTATTTGCGGATATCTGATAACAATTTCATCTCCATCCTTTAAGGTATATTTCATTTTTGCGTCACCTCCAAACCAGAATTTGTTGTTTACTTCCTAAGACGGGCCAAAACCCATGATGTAATCGGTCCGAAAACAATATAAAGAATATAGCCGGCCATTCCGCTGGTTGTATTCGTAATTAAATCCGTAATATCAGCAGAACGAAAACCGTTAATAAGTGGTTGTAGCGTATTGGTGAGCAGTATATCTTTGCCTTTAGATTTCCACTTTCTAAAAAACACAAAAGCATATAACAAAACCAATGCTATAAAATCTATCAAGTATTTCACTGTATATTTCATTGTGGCTCTCTTTCACCACCATAAATTTTTTAATATAATATAATCCAATAACGTCTTAATAAATGATGTCCTTCTGTGTCGTTAAAAGCTTCGATGGTATCCATTAACTTCCCGCCCAACTTTTCGCATACATGTATAGATACTTTATTCTTATCATTTATGGTAAATAATACTTTTTCCATTCCATGTTTTTTTGCAAGCATCAACCCCTGACGAATTATTTCCGTTCCGTATCCCTTTCCCCACTCGGAAACTCTTACTGCATAGCCTATACTACCAATATCCAACATCACTTGTTCTGGAAACTCCGTTCTGAGTTGAAACTCACCAATGAACCTGCCATCATCTACTGCCCAATAATGAAAACTGGCAGACTGCCCTTTTATTAATCCTTTTTCTTTTTTGTCATACCAAGGTTTTGTGCGTGTAAACCATTCTTCATCAATACTATCTGGATTTGAAGGTCTAAAATAAACAACATTATTATCGTATAATTCCTGACAATATTCTTTATAGCCTAATGCGTACTCTGGACATCGTTTTATCAATTGCAACATATTTATCCTCCCTATAACCATAACTTTCTTTGCCTTCTGCTCAATCTCTTTAGCCTCATATTCACTTGCCAGCATCAGATGATTTCTGGCTATGGTATATTACCGTTCTATATATTCCTCAGTTACCAGGAACATATCCTGTATCAAAAATGCACTTTCCCGGCTGTCAGCCAGTTTTACAACATGAAAAATATTACAAGGTTTTCCTGCCAAAAAACGCTGTCTAACAATCATTACAATTTCACACAAGAAAAATGCAAAAACAGCATTTTTCATTACTATTTGTGCCGTGCAAAGCACGGCATGGGA
>JAAWKM010000094.1 GCA_022797375.1 Lachnospiraceae bacterium | reverse complement strand
TTTTACTGGACTGCGAAAGCTGTCACTCCACAAAGCCTCAGACAACAGACACTGTTTTTGTGGCTGTTAGCTGCTGTTTTTGCAGCGGTCTGTGGAGTGTCCTGTGGAGTGGCTGTGAATAGTAACATAAAATTCCCAGTCATAATTCCAGGCCTGGCAGAAGACAGCAGGTTTCACGTGTCCAGGCTGGATTATTCCATGACAAGGGCACTTTAGCCCCGCTGGCGTTTAAATCTGGTTTTTTCAGATTTTATGCGCCACTGCGTGGGCTGACGTAGCGGAAGCGCGCCCTGGAATGGAATAATCCAGCCTGGACATAGAAAACCTGCGTCCGTCTGCCAGCACAGAATAATTAGAAAATATTGGTGAAATTTAAGATATTTCCTATAAAAAGTGATGGAACTGCCTTTATTATTACCATCATTATTATGTAGATTGCTGCCAGTGCAATAGATATACTATAGATTTTTTTATCTGAGGGAAGACTGCTGTTCTCATTATATACATATATAAGCGTTGTTACAGAAAGAATATTCCCCACAGTGGTAATTATAAAGAAAAAGAAACTTCCCAGAAGCATAAATACAGAACCTGTAAGAAGAAATATAGAATCTGTTGTTACTTTGCCTGCCACTAAAGCAAGCATTTTTGAAAACGTTGTTTTTTCTTTGAATATTATGCTTGTACTTACAAACAATAATCCTGAAAAACCAAAATCAAAAACCAGTGCAAGCAGCAAGGCTAGAATTATTATGCCAGATAATGAAATATTAACCCATGAAAGATATAACCTGTATTTTATGTTTATAATAATTACAAAAATTACACTTGCAACCAATACAGCTATTAAATTAATAGCAATAAGTATAAGAGATGTTTTTATATCCGCTCCTGCTACTTGTCTGGCAGCACCAGCCGGATTTTTTATAAGCTGTACAAGCCAGTGCAGAAAATGTGAAGGTTGTTTCCAGTCCAGTGGAATATTACTGTTTGCTGTTTTTTCAGTGTTGTTGCTAGCATAAAGCCCATTTTCATAATAGTTGTGTTCTTTTGCCATATGGTATCCTCCTTTTTGTTTACATAGTCTGGCAAAGCCAGTTAATTGTATTTTCTATAACATATTATATTAAAAGTATTGATTTTTCAACTATTTTTTGAAAAATTTAATCATTTTTAATAATTTTTATATACAGGGTATATTTGTAATTGTCAAATACTGACAAATTATGTTATAATTATTAATATTTTTAATTCTGTGAAAAGTGCTGCTGTCACAGAATTAATCTTTACAAATACCTTCCAATTTGCAGCACAGAAATGAGGATTAAAATGGCAAACAGTAACAATTTCAAACCATATGTTCCATCAGATAAGGTAATGCCTGAATTTACAATTACCTCTTTAATTCTTGGGGCACTTCTCGCCGTTGTTTTTGGCGGCGCCAATGCGTATCTTGGGCTGCGTGTAGGCATGACTGTATCGGCATCAATACCTGCCGCAGTTGTTTCTATGGGCGTTATACGCAAGATTTTAAGAAAAAATTCTATTCTTGAGAACAATATGGTACAGACTATCGGCTCTGCCGGTGAGTCTCTTGCTGCTGGCGCAATATTTACACTTCCAGCGCTCTTTATGTGGGCAGATGAGAATAGTTCAATATCTGCACCGCACTTCCTTGAAATAGCTTCTATTACAATTTGTGGCGGCCTGCTTGGCGTGCTTTTTATGGTTCCGCTGCGTACAGCGCTTATTGTAGAAGAACATGGCACACTTCCGTTCCCAGAAGGTACTGCCTGCGCAGAAGTCCTTCTTGCTGGTGAAAGTGGCGGGTCTAAATCCAAAATTGTATTCTCAGGGCTTGGAATTGCTGCAGTTTATAAATTTATAGCTGACGGGTTGTGCCTTTTCCCTTCTGAAACCCACTGGGAAATTAAAAAGTTTAAGGGTTCAGGATTTGGAATGGATGTACTCCCTGCACTTGCAGGTGTTGGCTATATCTGTGGGCTAAAAATAGCTGGTTATATGTTTTCAGGTGGTATTCTTGCATGGTTCGTGCTTATGCCACTTATTTCACTGTTTGGTGCAGATGCGCTTGTTGCACCTTCTGATAAGATAATAAGCGAAATGTCTTCCAATGATTTATGGAGCAGTTATATACGTTATATTGGCGCAGGCGCAGTTGCCGCAGGAGGTATTATAAGCCTTGTGAAAACACTGCCAACAATAGTCAAAACATTCCGCAAGGCAATAACAGGATTTGGACATAAAGAAGCAGAAAGCATGCGTACAAATAAAGACCTGCCTATGCCTTTTGTTGCCGGCGGTGCACTTGTTATAGCTGTTATAATATGGATTATGCCATCCGTGCCAATTAGTTTCCTTGGAGCTTTAATAATAGTAATATTCGGCTTTTTCTTTGCTACAGTATCAAGCCGCATGGTAGGGCTTGTTGGTTCTTCTAACAACCCTGTATCTGGCATGGCAATAGCAACCCTGCTTATTGCAACTGCCCTTTTAAAAGCTACAGGCACTGACGGGTATAAAGGAATGGCATCAGCTATATGTATTGGTACAGTAATATGTATTGTTGCAGCAATGGCAGGTGATACTTCACAGGATTTAAAAACTGGTTATATCGTAGGTGCAACACCTGTACGCCAGCAGATAGGTGAGTTAATTGGTGCAGTAATATCAGGTCTTGCAATAGGCGGCATAATGTACCTTCTTAATAGTGCATGGGGCTATGGTTCTACAGAACTTCCTGCACCACAGGCATCTCTTATGAAACTTGTAGTAGAAGGCGTTATGGGTGGTTCACTGCCTTGGGGGCTGGTATTCTGTGGTGTTGGCATTGCAGTTGTTATAGAAATACTTGGGCTTCCTATATTACCAGTTGCCATAGGGCTTTACCTTCCTATACATCTTTCAACACCTATATTTATAGGCGGTGTAATACGCTGGTTCTTAGAAAACAAAAAGAAATACCATTCAGATAATGAATGTAAATCTGTTATCGAAAATGGTATTTTATACAGCTCAGGGCTTATTGCTGGTGAAGGCCTTGTAGGCATATTGCTGGCTGTGCTTGCAATTATACCATTTAAGGATGATACAGTTGCAGAATTCATAAGCCTTGGAGAAATACTTGGCAATACAGGCGGGATTATCTTCTTTATACTGCTTCTTGTAACACTTGTATACTTCTCACTGTATAAAGACAAGACAGCAGATTAAACCTTATAATAGAAAGGCAGCCCGCAATGGCAAAACAGAAAACAAAAAAAATACCACAAAATTATATGGATGCAATAATGTTCCGCAACCCTGTATATAAATGGTCAGAAAATGAAAACGGGTTAGTTATAATTGATGTTATAAACCAGGGACTGCACCATAAAATAGCACAAAAGTTTTTCCATAAACCAGAAACAAGCCATATTTCCCTTGATAAATATGGCTCTGTCCTCTGGAAATCAATTAATGGGAGAAATACTGTTTACGATATATTAAATATTATGTCAGAAACATTTCCTGATGAAAAGGACAGCATGCTTAAACGTGTTATTTCATTTATGCATACCCTGCAGGTTAATAAATATGTATACCAGATGAAAAGGTAATTTCTATATGGTATAGTATATAGCAGGATTGTACAAACCATAAAATAATTAAAAGGAGTAATAAAATGGGTATTTTATCAAATTTAGAACCAGAAGCTGTATTCAGGTATTTTGAACAAATATGCAGCATACCCCATGGTTCAGGAAATACAGGCAAGATAAGCAATTTCTGTGTTTCATTTGCAAAGGAACACGGGCTGGAATACAAGCAAGATAACTATAATAATGTAATAATATGGAAAGACGGCTCACCAGGCTATGAAAACTCCCCTTCTGTAATGATACAGGGCCATCTTGATATGGTATGTGAAAAAGAAACATACTACAAGTTTGACTTTGAAAAATCCGGGCTGGATTTGCAACTTAATGATGGTGTTATATCTGCAAAGGGTACAACACTTGGTGGTGATGATGGTATTGCAATAGCCTATGCACTTGCAATACTTGAATCAGACAGCATCCCCCACCCTCCACTTGAAGCAGTATTTACTACTGATGAAGAAGTTGGCATGACAGGCGCTGCTGCTATTGATGCATCACCTCTTAAGTCACGCATTATGCTTAATATTGATTCCGAAGAAGAGGGGTATCTGCTTGTAAGTTGTGCTGGTGGTGCAGCAGCTACTGTTGAAATCCCTGTAAAGAGAAAAGGCGTACATGGAATACGTGCACAGATATGGATAAAAGGGCTTAAAGGCGGGCATTCTGGTGTTGAAATAGATAAGGGACGTGCTAATTCAAATATACTTATGGGCAGAACCCTTTATTCGCTCTCACAAAAATTCCAGTTTAATATAATGACAATATATGGAGGGCTTAAAGACAATGCCATTCCAAGGGACTCATATTCCCAGATTATTTTTGATAAAAACACAGATATGGAAGAAGCCAGAAAACACTTAGAAGAGTTAAATAAAATTTATTCTGATGAGTACTCATCTACTGATGCTGGCATAAAAATTGTTATGGAAACAGATAATAAGCCTTCCCATTATAGTGCATTTAATAATAAATCCACATCAAGGGCTATAACTGCACTTGTAAGCATCCCTAACGGTGTACAGCGTATGAGTAATGATATAGAAGGGCTTGTACAGACTTCACTTAACCTTGGCAAATTAGATACAGTCGTACTTGAAAAGGAACATACAACCCATAGGGATTATCCTATGTGCGTACAGTTTAATTACTCCTTGAGAAGCAGTGTAAGCACTGAAAAAAAAGAAATGGCAGACCGTATAAAGTGCCTGGCAGAAGCACTTGGAGGGACAGTATCACTAAAAAGTGACTACCCTGCATGGGAATATAAAAAAGACTCTCCCCTGCGTGACCTTATGACAGAAGTATTTGAAGAACAGTATGGAAGAAAGCCTGTAATACAGGCAATACATGCCGGGCTTGAATGCGGGCTTTTTGCTGGCAAACTCCCAGGGCTTGACTGTGTATCATATGGTCCTGATATTAAAAATATCCATACCACACAGGAATATCTGGATGTAGAAAGTGTAAAAAGAACATGGAAATACACACTTGAAATACTTAAGCGTTTAAAATAACCACTATTATACTGGTATTAAAATGGAGGCATTTATACAAACCAGAATGCCTCCATTTAATAAATATTATAGTATATAACAGGGACATGAATATACTACTTCAATAATACTATCACTAATATTTGCAATATACTGGTTTAACATCCCAAGAAGTTCTATATACTCCATTGTACTTTTATCATATACAATTCCATCATCAAATATTTCATTTGTAACTATTACAAGGTTGCTGGTTATATCTTTCAGCCGGTCTATTCCATTACATATTTTATCATAAACCACATGCTTATCCATTATGCCATCCATAAACATTTCATTGGCTGCCAGGTTTGACATACATTCAAGCAATACATTGCTTTTACTATCCAGCCTGCATCTGTCAATATCATTATAACATTCTATAGTTATAAAACCTTTTCCTTCCCGCATCTGACGGTGGCGCTTTATACGTTTAACTGCCTCCTCCCCATATGGTTCCATTGTAGCAATATAATATAGTTTATTGTGCTTTTCTTTAGTTTTGCATAATTCTATTAGTTTATTCTCTGCGAATTCTGACTTGCCACTGCTGCTTCCGCCAGTAACTGTAACCATCATATATCTGTATACCTCTTGTATTGTGTTATATTAATATCATCAAATGTTGTATTTTCCCTGTAAACTTCCATTACCATATCAAGCATTGGAAATAAAAGCACAGCTCCTGTCCCCTCTCCTAATGCAAGCCCTGCATCTATTACGGGTTTAAGGCAGAGCCTGTCAAGTATAAACCTGCAGGCTGGCTCCTTGCCTGTATGCGAAGCTATCATATATAAGCGGCAGCCTGGAACAAGCCTTTCTGCGGCAAGTGCTGCCGTAGCTGATATAATGCCATCAACAATTACTGGTATATGGTATAATGCACCACCAATAAATACACCTGCAAGTCCCGCTATGTCCAGCCCTCCAATACACCTTAGTGCCTTAAATGTTTCTTCCCTTAAGTTCTCCTTCTGGCCGTCAAGTCCATATTTCTTTATTGCATCTCCTATTACTGAAATCTTCCTTTTAAGCCCTTCATCACTAAGCCCTGCACCTCTGCCAGCCACTTTGGAAACTGGAATATTTAACATTACACTTGCAAGGGCACTGCTTGTAGTAGTATTTCCAATCCCCATTTCCCCTGTAGCAATAATTTTATAACCTTTCTCTTTCAAATCCCTGGTAATATCTATTCCCGTCTGGATTGCCTGCAAAAGCCCCTCAATAGTTATTGCTGGTTCCCTTGCAAAATTAGCAGTACCATTTGAAACTTTCCTGTCTAAAAGCCCTTCTGCCTCAATATTATCCTTAATGCCTATATCCACTGGCACTACATCAGCTCCTGCAACACATGCCATACGGCATACACTGGCAATTCCCTTTGCAATATTAGAGGAAACAACCGTAGTCACTTCATGTCCTGACTGGCTTACACCCTCTTCTATAATCCCATTATCTGCACACATTACAACAACTGCTTTTTTATCAATTCTAACATCTGCATTTCCCGTAATTCCTGCTATCTTATTAATGATTTCCTCAAATACACCAAGCCCGTCTAAAGGTTTGGCAATGCCATCCCAGTGTATTTGTGCATTTTTATATGCATCCAGGCAAGGTTCTTCTATTCTTATATTAAATAACTCTGCTTTATCCATATCTATATTCTGTATAATATCAATTCTCCATTCCCATACATCTGCATATTTTGTCCATATCTACACTATCCCTGATTGCATCTGCAAGTATATTATACTGCCTTTCTTTATATTCCTTGTAATTAAAACTCTTAATGGCAGCAGAACCAGCACCTTTTCTGCCAGCAAGGGCTTTTACCATAGTAAAGGCTATGTCCCCGCTGTCAAAAAGCCCATGTATATATGAACCATATACATTATTATGGCTGGCAGATATATTAACAGGCTGGCAGATATCATCATGGCTATTCCTGTCAGTCATTCCAATATGTATCTCATACCCATTATACTCCTTACCAGAAATCCCTTCAAATATACCATTAATTTTTCCTAATCTTCCAGCCACCTGTACTGTTTTCTTGCTGCCCCCAAATACAGTATTAATTCCAATAAGCCCCATACCTCTGGCATTCCCGCCTTCTTCCGTATTGTATGGGTCACTTATCAAATCTCCCAGCATCTGGTATCCCCCACAAATACCAAAAACTACACACCCTTTTGAATTTGCTTTTTTAATTGCTGCTTCAATTCCATTCTGCCTTATCCACATAAGGTCTTTTATAGTATTTTTAGTACCAGGGATAAATATAATATCAGGCTCTTTTAAATCCTTTACATTATCCACATACCTAAGAGAAACCCCATCAAAATTCCCAAATACATTAAAATCTGTAAAATTAGAAATTCTTGGGAGTTTTATTACTACTATATCTACAATGCCTATACACTGGTTACCAGAAAGCCGCTCTGACAAGCTGTCCTCATCTTCTATATCAATATTAATATAAGGTATAACACCCCATACAGGCTTGCTGCATTTATCCTCCAGCATCTTAAGCCCTGGTACAAGTATTGATTTATCTCCCCTGAATTTGTTAATTAAAAGCCCCTTTATTCTGCTGCGCTCATCTTCTTCAAGAAGCGCAATAGTCCCATAAAGCTGTGCAAACACGCCACCCCTGTCAATATCACCAACAAGCAGCACAGGGGCATCTGTCATTTTTGCAAGCCCCATATTCACAATATCATTCTCTTTAAGATTTATTTCAGCGGGACTTCCCGCACCTTCTATTATTACAATGTCATATTTCTGGTCAAGATAATTAAATGCGGCCATAATATCAGGCACAATTTTGGGCTTATACTGGAAATAATCCTTTGCTTTCATATTGCATACAACTTTTCCATTTACAATAACCTGTGAACCCATTTCACTGACAGGCTTTAATAATACTGGATTCATATATACCTCTGGCGTAACTCCTGCCGCCTCTGCCTGTACAGCCTGTGCACGTCCAATTTCATAACCATCCTCTGTAATAAATGAATTAAGTGCCATATTTTGTGATTTAAAGGGCGCAGTCTTATAGCCTTTCCTGGCAAATAAACGGGCAAGCCCTGTTACAACCAGGCTTTTGCCTGCATTTGACATAGTACCCTGTACCATAATTTTATATGCCATATATAACCTTTCTTAATCTTAAATTAATATTAGAAACTAAATTATATTTATCCTTTTCATTATCCTTATGATATGTTAGACTATTATTATATTAACTTACAACATAGAAAGGATTTTCACATCCAGATATGAAGGAAACCATAAAAAGAAATAACATTAAACGGAATGATATTATCTTAACTGCCATATTTATCATAGCTGCTATTCTATTCTTTACTGGTTATAAATTATTCTTCCATAAAACAGGAAACTTTGTCCAGATTACATCCAATGGAAAAATTATTAACAGCCTTCCACTTAATAAAGATACTACTATAACAATAAATGGATTTAATAATGGAAAAAATATTTTACAAATTAAAAATGGTTATGCATCAATTATTGACGCAGATTGCCCTGACAAGCTTTGCCAGAAACAGAAAAAAATCAGGTATAATGGCGAAAGCCTTGTATGTCTTCCACATAAAGTAATCGTATCTGTTATATCACAGGAGAAAACAGAAATTGACAGTATAGCTGGTTAAAGGGCAAGACAATATGCCATGCCCTTCTAATTGTTATGTTCTATGTGTATCATTATGGTCTTTTAAATATTAGAAATAATAGTTAAAAATAAGACCACTATATAATGATGTTATATAAGAAAACCCTTCTGATGGTTTGCTAAAATCAGGATATGTTCCCATAAGCTTATCAATATACTCCATAGGGTTAATTTTAATTTCATATGCTTTTCCTGTCATGGTCTGCACAAATGCAGAAGTTTTGGAGAAAAGTTCCTGTAAACTGCCATCATTGACAGCCTGTAACACAAGAGCCTTATCAAATAATATCCTGTTATTATCATTAAATACAAATCCACAGGATTCAAGCTCTGGCTTAAATGGCCTTATTGTACTTTGTATATCATTTGCAAGCTTAAGATTATAACTGGTCACCTTTGCAAATTCCTGGGAACTGTCTAACATAAAATTATATGCCTCTGCAATTTTCTGCAGGCTTCCCATAATCCTTTTGGCATCAGGATAATAATTTATTTTAACTGCTTCCTCTGATGCTTTTCTAAGAGATATTTTAAGACATCTGCCCATAGTGAATTCATTAGAAAGTGTATGCCTCTCAACACCATCCATATAAAACTTTGAACTTGCAGGACTGCGGTCAATCCTGTCTAAATCCATGTATGACACTATTCCATTGCCATTAATATTCTCTTTATCAGACATAGTAAATATAGGCTCCCCTGCTGATGAACCTGTTGTGTCTGATTCAATACACATTCTTATTTTACCAGGCTCATCTGGAACGGATTCAACATTTGTCTGTATACCAATATTCGCTTTATTAATAAATGAAGACAACCCTGTAAGAACTTCTTTGTTATTTGCACCATTTCTTATATTATATTGGAAATCATACATGTCATCCCCAACGTTTACCTGGAATTTATATGTGCCACCAATTAATCCCTTACTAGTTGCATATACATCACGGCCTCTGTTTATCTGGCTGGTTGCAAGGCTTTCAACCTGTATGGAAAATTCCTCCGGAAGCCTTGCCTGGTCTTCACCTATAATTTCTGCCCCTGCTATTTCAATATCAGATGAATATGCTTTCTTATTATTAAAAGCACTGTCTGGTGAATCATCACAAAGCTCCCCAAAACCATTCTGGAACATAATGGCAGCTTCTTTTATGCCAAGCAGGTATGTCTGTTTAGCATCATTCATCCTTACAAAATATGTTGGTGATTCTTTTGTAAGTTTAGTTATTTCATTAACAATATTACGCAGTTCTGAGGCTTTATGCGTATCATATTTGGTAAGTGGCTGAGGCTTATAAGTAGGTACAAGATGGTTATATATATTATCCTCTGCGCCCATATAAACACCTCTCTTCCCCGGTATTACAATCCATTGTACAGCCGGTATATAAAAATTCTGTTATGCTATTCTGTCTATATAAATTAAAAAATGAGTTCCTTCTCTAAAAAATAAATTAAAAATAACCATCTTATTTTAAGCCTGCTACTAATAATACTATTAGTATAGCAACATTTATGCATTTTGTCGATTATTTTTTGATAATTTTAATGTATATTTGTGACAATCCAGCCTTTCATAGAAATACGAAGGTTTTTGACATGCTTTTCATCAAAAATATGAGTTTTACAGTGCCATTTTGCACATTAAAAATATAAGTTTTACAATGATAATTTTAGATATAAAACGGATTATAAAAGACCTCTTAAAACTTCCATTACACCTCCATCATCATTAGAAAGTGCTATATATTTTGCAATTTCCTTTAATGATGGATGTGCATTCTGCATAGCATAGCTTTCGCCACATTGTAATAACATATACATATCATTAAGGTAATCACCAAATGCCATACATTCACTTGCTTTAATTCCATATTTTTCTTGTAATATCTTTATAGCAGTCCCTTTATCTACTGTTTTATTTGCTATATCAATCCAGCAGTCACCCGAAAGCACTGCTTTTAACCTGTTATGGAAATCCCCTAATTTATTATATCTTTTTTCTGCATTATGCTCCTCTGCAAATACCGCAATTTTAATAATCCTGTCCTTTTCTATACACTTCCTTAAATCAGTTGTAAATTCAAGTTTCTCATAATACATATGTGCATTTCTTTCTGCTTCTTCTGATGTATGTTCCATATATGCAGACTTTTCGCCACTGAGAATAATTGACAGCTTCTCATTCTCATGGAACTGTTCTATACAGTAAATTACATCTTCTGTTTTCATTTCATTAATATAAATTACCTTATCATTTTCAAAAACCAGACCACCATTATCAGCCATAAAAACCAGTGTATTTTCCATTCCTGGAAACAGCTTGCATATATTATAATACTGTCTGCCACTTGCGATAACCATTTTTATCTCTTTATGCCCAGACACCCATTCCATAAAACCTGCTGGAAGTTCCTTTTTGCTATTTAATAATGTACCATCCAGGTCTGTTGCAATTAATTTTATTAGATGTTTTTCCATAATAACCCCATTTCCATACTGCTTTTAGCATTTTTAATACAGACACTATAACCATACAGCAGTGCAAGTATAATGTAATAATTAATCTGCATCACGTATAGTAATAGAAGTAATTACTGGCTGTGCCTCTGCTGCAATAAAACCATTGCCATCTACTGGCTGTGCATCACTGCATACAGCATCTACAATCTCTATTCCTTCTGTTACATAACCAAAAACTGCATATTCACCATCTAAACTTGTACTATCCTGGTGTACAATAAAAAACTGCGAACTTGCGCTATTATAACTGCTTGACCGTGCCATAGAAATTGCACCCCTTGTGTGCGACAGTTTATTATCATACCCGTTATTAGGAAATTCACCAACAATCGTCTCGTCTGAGCCTCCCATGCCAGTACCCTCCGGGTCGCCTCCTTGCATCATAAAGCCTTCTATTATCCTATGGAAAGTCAGGCCATCATAAAATCCCTCTTTAGCCAGGGAAACAAAGTTTTTAACCGTTATAGGCGCTGCTTCTCCATCCAGTTTAACAATAATTGTACCATAGTCTTTAATTTCGATATCTGCAAAATAGTTTTTGCTTGTAACAGCTGGCATACCACCATCACCTGAAGAAGCATCCCCCTTGCCTGTTGTCTGTTCTTGCCCATTTGTCCCGCCTGTTTTTTTGTCCTCTCTCTTATTATAAAAAATAAAAACAGCGGTACATGCAATAACTAAAGCAGCCACTATAACAGCCAAAACCCGTGCTGCATTACTTTTATCTTTTTTACTTGATTGTTTAGCCAATTTAACAATACCTCCTGTGGTTTAATTTTATTTATACAGTTTACCTCAATTTTACTGATATGTAAAATATTATTTTTCTATTTCAACTGGCACATACTATTTTCTAATGAAAAGGATAAGTTATTGCTGCTGCTTTTTTCTACCAGTATATAAGCAATGAAGGAGAGAGTTGTTACTATTCACAGTCCAGTAAAAGATATATACATTCCTGCAAACAAGCTTGCGGAATGATATATCTTTTACTGGACTGTAAATAGTAACAGAGAGTTTTTAATATTGGAAAAATTTTTAAAAAAAGTATTGACATAGTTCTGTTTTAGTGATATTATAGTCACTGTCAGCGCGTCATGGATATAATTTAATAAGCGGAAGTGCTGGAACTGGCAGACAGGCTAGACTAAGGATCTAGTGTTGGCGACGACGTGAGGGTTCAAGTCCCTTCTTCCGCATTTTTTTGAAAGCCTTGTAAGCAGGGCTTTTTTTATGTCTTTGGAAAGTGTGGCAGGCATATAAACCAGCCATATAAAAAAGTCTGGCTGCTAACGGTCTGCCAAAGTGGCATACGGATTAAGAAATAGTGCAGTTTTAAAATTAACAAACACTGCAAAGCTTTAGGTTTACGGTGATAAGGAAGTATCAACATCAACTTATTACGACGCTGACAAACAGAGTGCTAAAACGGCAAATGGTAGGAGATATTCTTACCCTTTGCCGTTTTCATTACTTTTTCCTTTTAAAAATATTATGACATAAACCAATAAGTGCAACTATAAATATGCCAAATTGAAATACATCAGCATATGTGACCATATAAAATTTCCTCCTTTAAAACATTTTTATTTTCTTTATCTTATGGTACAATAAATTACAGGTATTAAAAATCCCTATTTTTTACCCTATTTCATATAATAAGTAGGAGGTTTTAGAATGAATATTGACCTAAAATGCAAAAAGATTTTTTCACAAAGATTTTCTGAATTAATGAAAGAACATTTTCCACCAATAAATAATCGCCAAAAAGAAAAACCGTCTAAGCAAACTGCAAGAGAAGATTTTGAACTTTTGCAAAAATTAGATTTTGATAGGGCAAATAACTGCAAAAATTCTATTGATAGAAACAATGCTACTGCTACTATTAGAAAATGGAGAAATCCCTTAAATAAAGAAATGCCAACTTTACAAACAGCACTAAAGTTATGTAAAATTTTAGAGTGTGATATTGAATATATTTTTGGATTATCAGATATAAAAAATGAAAACACCTTTCATGCTGCTTCATATCTTGGTTTAAATCAAGAAACTATACAAGCAATAAAAGATTATCCAGACATTATTAAAGAGTTAATTGACATTATGGTGTGCGATAATAGTGATACATTAAAGTATATTTTATTTAACATTTTACAGTATGTTCGATACTTCAATGTTCCCCGAATGACAATACAAACTATATCCAACGAAAAGCCCAGAGAACTATCTTATGATGAAAAACAAAATTATATCAAAAGCGTTACAATGGACGAAATAAATTTAGCTCTTTACGAAATAAATAATCGTTATGAATCCGTCCGTGAAAGTGATTTTGAAAACATGAAAAAACTTTTAGAATTAGAAATCAAAATGGAAAAATTGAACATGAAAAAACTAAAATAGTATTATTTGATTGTTACGCAATAGAACACCGTTTTTGAGGACAGACATATAAAACCCTTACCCCGTCATTTCAGCTCCCGCAAATCCGCATAAATCAAGGACAAAACAACTCCTACTGCGTAACGACCCCCATAATAAATTGAGGGCGAAAGCAGTTTACTGATTTCGTCCTCTTGACTGCCCAAAAGCAAAGGCGGGAAAAGCTGTCAAGGGCGCGTAGCGCGAA
>JAAWKM010000093.1 GCA_022797375.1 Lachnospiraceae bacterium | reverse complement strand
CAGCTACGCTGTTCATAGTAACAAGCAGCGCTTTCAGCGCTGAAAATGCACACATTTTGCAAAAAATCATGCAAAATGGCGCCATAAAACTCGTATTTTATTGACTGTGAATAGTAACGAACTGTTACTAATACTTGCTTATATTTTTTCTTTCTTCTTGCTATCGTATATAATGGCATGTATAATATATTAATAATGATGCTATGCCTGTATAAGTAGCAGGGCAGGATATAGTGAATATTATATAAACATGGATAATTTAAAAATTAAAGGGGATATTTTTATGGGATGTCTTGGTAACTTAATATGGTTTTTATTTGGGGGATTATGGCAGGGACTCTGCTGGAGTTTATGTGGTGTACTCTGGTGTATTACAATTATTGGAATACCAATAGGATGCCAGTGTTTTAAACTGGCATCACTTGCTTTTTTCCCATTTGGTAAAGATGTGCAATATGGTGGAAATACAGTTTCCTTTCTGGCAAATATTTTATGGATTATACTAAGCGGCGTACCACTTGCTGTTTCTGCTACATTAAATGGAATTCTTTTATGTTGTACAGTTATTGGAATTCCATTCGGGTTACAATGTTTTAAAATTGCAAAACTTGCACTTATGCCTTTTGGCACATATATAATTAATAACTAAATTAAAATTATTTTGTGATATAATGCCTGTTTTTATAAAATTATAATAAACAGGCTTTTTTGTATGAAAAAAATATAAAAATTCATTCTTTAACTAGTAATTTTTTATAAAATGCATTAGAATTATTAATATAAAACATTTTAATGGAGGTATTCATATGGCAGTTACGATTTTTGCAGCGATAGATGTTGGTTCACATGAAACCACACTCCGTATTTATGAAGTTTCTAAAAAATATGGCGTGCATGAGATAGAATCTGTGCACCATACCGCACGGCTAGGACTTGAAACGTATTCAACACAGCATATAAGCTACCATACTATTGATAAACTTTGTAATATTTTAATTGGTTTTTCTGCCAAGATGAAAGAATATGGCATTACTGACTATATGATTACTGCTACAAGCGCCCTGCGTGAAGCAGACAATAATTTAATTGTGCTTGACCAGGTAAAACAGCGCACAGGATTTCTTATCAAGATACTAAGCAACCCTGAACAGAGATATCTCTGTTATAAATCAATAGCCCTTAAGGAAAACTCTTTTCATAAGCTTATCCAGAAAGGAACCCTGCTTGTAGATGTTGGTGGCGGAAGCATCCAGCTTTCACTCTTTGATAAAAATGTACTTGTTACTTCACAAAATATAATGATTGGTTCTTTAAGGATTAATGAAGTGCTCCAGGCTATGAAATCACAGACAGATAATTACCAGAACCTTGTCTATGAGTATATTTCAAACGATTTGCATAATTTTGTATCACTTTATATGCCAGAGCACAATGTTAAAAATATTATTGCTGTAGGAAACCAGCTCCAGAGTTTTGTAAAATATTTAAGTGTACACAATTTCGGGAATTTACAGCCTGTTGATGCAAAGGGCAAGAAGAAAGACTCCATTAACAGGCAGGAATATGAAGAATTTTACCAGTCCATAACTTCACAAAGCCCTGAAGAACTTTCAAGGGAGCTTGATACTCCTGTTGAAAGGACTACTCTTCTGCTTCCTATTGCAATGATTTTCCATAACATATTTGAAGAAACGAAAGCAGAACAGATATGGCTTTCGGGTATAACTTTATGTGATGGCATGGCATCAGATTTTGCTGAACGGAAAGAAAAAATAACCCCTGCACATAATTTTACTGAAAGCATGGTATCAGCTTCAAGATATATTGCAAAACGGTATAAATGTGAGGATGCCCACAATAATAATGTAGAAGATATTTCACTTAAAATATTTGACGCATTGAAAAAACAAAATAACCTTACAAAACGCGACAGGCTTATTTTACAAATATCTGCTATACTTAACAGTTGTGGCAAATTTATTAACCTAAATGATGTTGGCGAAAATTCATACAAAATAATTATGTCTACGGAAATAATAGGGCTTTCACAAAGAGAACAGATGATGGTGGCAAATATTACCAGATACCCTAATGAAAGATTCCCAAGTTATGAAGAAACAGAAGATTCATTTGCAAATGAAGACTATATAAAAGCAGCTAAGCTGAACGCAATACTAAAGCTCGCAATCTCAATGGATAAAAGCCACCGCCAGAAGTTCCGCAATATAACTGTAGAACTTAAAGACAACAAACTGGCAATAACAGGCAGGACTCTCTATGATATTACACTTGAACAGGGCACATTTAAGAAATGTTCGGATTTCTTTGAAGAAGTATATGGCATCCAGCCTGTACTTAAACAGAAAAAACAGTTCTAATAATTCCAGAATGGAGGATTTATATGGCAGAAAAAAATAATTTTATTAAACCAGAATATTTTTATAACCGTGAATTAAGCTGGATTTCATTTAATTACCGTGTACTTAGTGAAGCACAGGACAAAGAACGCCCTCTTTTTGACAGAATGGGCTTTCTTGCAATTACTGCTTCAAACCTTGATGAATTTTTTATGATACGTGTTGCCTCTCTTAAAGATATGGTACAGGTTAATTATACTAAAAAAGACATTGCAGGAATGACACCTGTAGAGCAGCTTGCCGCAATAAGCGGAAAAACACACCAGCTCGTTAAAGACCAGTATAATATATATAATTATGAAGTTATACCTGACCTTCTTAATAATGGCTTAAAGATTATTTCATATTATGAAGATTTAAATAATGAGCAGGCAAAATATGTAGATAGTTTCTTCCAGTCAGAAGTGTTTCCTGTACTTACACCTATGGCTGTAGATTCTTCAAGGCCTTTCCCGCTTATACGCAACAAAACATTAAATATAGGCGCTGTAATTAAGGTAAAACCTGGCTCTGGCAAAGAAGGCAGTACACAGTTCCGTGAACTTTATATGTCACATTACAATAAAAAGAAACAGGGTGATGGCACAGGAAGCATTGATTTTGCAACAGTACAGGTGCCTTCTGTACTACCGCGCTTTGTAGAAATACCTTCAGGTAATGGAATACAGAAAACTTTTATACTGCTGGAACAGATTATTGAGAAAAATATTGAAAAGCTTTTTATAAATTATGAGGTTCTTTCTGCATTCCCATACAGGATTATGAGGAATGCAGACCTGGATATTGAAGAGGATGAGGCAGCAGACCTTCTGGTTGAAATTGAGCGACAGCTTAAAAAACGCCAGTGGGGGCAGGCTATACGCCTTGAAGTTGAAGACGGGATTGACAAACGCCTGCTTAAAACCCTTAAAGATGAATTCCAGGTTAATGAAGAAGATATATTTAAAATTAATGGACCTCTTGATTTGACATTCCTGTCAAAATTTACTAAAATTGATGGCTTTGACAACCTGCGCCAGAAAGGTTATACCCCGCAGCCTGCTAAATACCTTAAAGGTAACGACAACCTTTTTGAACAGATACGTGAACATGATATACTGCTCCACCACCCATATGAAACATTTGAACCTGTTGTTAATTTTGTACGCCAGGCATCAAAAGACCCTGATGTACTTGCAATTAAACAGACACTTTACCGTGTAAGCAGTAATTCGCCTATTATAGCTTCGCTTGCTGCTGCTGCTGAAAATGGCAAACAGGTAACAGTGCTTGTTGAGTTAAAAGCCAGGTTTGATGAGAAGAATAATATTATATGGGCAAGGAAACTTGAACAGGCGGGCTGCCATGTAATATACGGGCTGGTAGGCTTAAAAACACATAGTAAGATTACACTTGTAGTACGTAAAGAAGAAGATGGGATAAGGCGTTATGTCCATCTAGGCACGGGAAACTATAATGACAGCACTGCCAAAATCTACACGGATATGGGGCTTCTTACATGCCAGAAACCGATAGGTGCAGATGCAACAGCAGTATTTAACATGCTTTCAGGCTATTCAGAACCTGCTGTATGGAATAAGCTTGCCATAGCGCCTATATGGCTGCGTGACCGTTTTATATCACTTATAAGACGCGAAACAGAATTTGCAAAACAGGGCAAAAAAGCCTTTATTAAAGCAAAAATGAATTCACTGTGCGACCAGGGCATAATTGCAGCACTTTATGAAGCTTCAGCGGCAGGAGTTAAAACAGACCTGGTAGTGCGTGGTATCTGTTGTCTTAAAACAGGCCTTAAAGGCATCAGTGAAAATATTACAGTGCGTTCAATAGTAGGTAATTTCCTTGAACACAGCCGTATATTTTACTTCCACAATAACGGTTTTGAAGAAGTATTTATGGGCAGCGCTGACTGGATGCCCCGCAACCTTGATAAACGTGTAGAAATACTTTTCCCTGTAGAAGATGAAGAACTGAAACAGGAAGTTATTCATATACTGGATATACAGCTTACAGATAATACAAAAGCAAGAATAATGCAGCCTGACGGAAGCTACCTGATACCAGCACTAAGCCCTGGTACAAATAAAATCTGCGCACAGGACTATTTCTGTAAAGAGGCTATAGCTACGGCAAACCCAGGAAAGAAAACATCTGGCAGTGATAAACAGTGCTTCGAACCGCTGGTTGGCGAACCAGAAGAGAAAATATAATATACAGTAAAGAATTATGGCGTTATTGCATATAATAGAAATACACCTCTGCCCTGTTACCAGGACTCCTGGCAGGGCAGAAAAATTTATTATCCGTTGTACTAATAATGGCATATTTTATTTATTACTCCAGTAGCTTAATTTAGGCAGTTCTTCTTCATAAAATGCCCTTGCCTGCTCTGCAGGCCATTTTTCATTTGCTGTATGCTCCACTAAAAAATCTGTAAGCTGGTTAAGTTTTGTATATACAAATTTACCATCACTATAACACCATTTACAATATTCTTCATTAAAGCTGCCATCAGGTTCTTTGCTTATAGATGTATCGTCAAGCGGCATACCACAGCACTGGCAGATTAATTTACGCGGAGAGCCAAGCAGGGTATTTATTGAAACATTAAATAACTTTGATAAAAGTTTTAATGCCTCTGTGTTTGGAACTGTTTCCCCTGATTCCCAGCGGGAAACTGCCTGTCTTGTTACAAAAACTTTTTCTGCAAGTTTTTCCTGTGTCATGTTTTCTTTTGTACGCATTTCCAATATAACATCTTTTACTTCCATAACAATACCTCATTTCTAATTGATTTATTTAATTATATTGTTAATAAAGTAAAAAAACAAGCAACTGCCTGTTGCCTGTTTTTAAGAAGCCTGTTATGCTTCATTTATCATTATAAAACCGTTGAGGTTGCCTCTTTTTCCCTCAGAGGCCCTGTGCGAAAATAACACCATATTGCTGCAGCAGGTACAGAGACCTGAGATATGTATCTTTTCTTTCTTTAAACCAGCAAAGATAAGCTGGTGGAAGTTAGCTGCCCATAAATCAAGCTGGTATTTATTTTCTGTTTTACTTTTACAATAGAAAATATCTTTCCAGGTATTTTCAGGATAAACTCTTTTAACCTCATTTATCACATCCCCGCCCACTTCATAACATCCCTGGCATATTGAAGGGCCAATTATACACTCTATATCACCAGGTAAACTGCCAGACTGCTCTTCCATCTTTTTTACAGTCCTGCTGCCAATAAAACCAACTGTGCCACGCCAGCCTGAGTGTGAAGAAGCAATAACCCTCTTTACAGGGTCAGCAAAAAATAGCGGCACACAGTCTGCATAAGAAGTTGCAAGTATAATACCTGGTACATCTGTTACCATGCCGTCTATGCCTGACAGCTTCTTTTCAAGTTTTTCACCTGCTGTATATGTTTTGTCAACATATATTACTTTAGTATCATGAACCTGGTCGGATAATACAAGGTTTTTATAATTTCCATCCATTGCTTTTGCCACACGCTTATAATTTTCAATTACATTTTCCTTCTCATCACCTCTGTTAAATCCAAGGTTAAGGCTTGCAAAACGGCCTCTGCTCACACCTCCAAGCCTCGTAGAAAAACCAAGGCTTAACCAGCTGTGTTTCCTGAAAGGATTAAACCTTATTAGCGGTACCTCACTGCTGTCATCAACATAACAGATATTTTCCCCGCCAGCAGGATAATAACACTTGTTAACATCTGGTTTTATACTATTAACAACCCTGTACAGTTCATTTATCCCATACAACATAAAAATCCTCCATGTGCCCTTAGTGGTCTAAATAATAAAGAATGATGGTTTTACACTATCACCCCTAAAAAGCATCCTTTATAAGATGTATCTGGTTTCCTGTAATTGCAACAATATCAAACCTGCATGGTATCTCCTCTGTTCCATAGCTGCTGGTAATAAAATCCAGTGCTGCTTTCCTTATATGTTGTATTTTTATGCTATTTACAGCACTTTCAGGACTTCCCGACACAGTATTCTTCCGGTATTTTACTTCTATAAACACAGTATATCCGTTTTCTTCTGCTATAATATCAATTTCACCATAACGGCAATAATAATTCTGCATTAAAATATTGTAGCCTTTACCTCGTAAGAATTCTGCTGCAACTTTTTCATATTGTGTGCCAGTTTCCCTTTTATTTATTCCGTCCACTCCTTCCATATGGAAAATGCCTGTCAGCGTTTTTTATTATCCATTACTTTGCCTTTTATTTTATCCATGGTATCAACAAAAACAAGCACTTCTGCAACAACCTGGTAAAGTTCTGGTGGTATATATTCACCTATATCAAGTTTTGACAAGTCACTTGCAAGCTTTTCATCCTTATGTACAGGAATATCCTCTTCTTCTGCCTTTTGTATAATTTTATCAGCAAGATATCCCTTTCCAGTAGCAATGACTTTAGGTGCTTTTTCAGTACGCTGGTATTCAAGGGCTATTGCTGCTTTATTGCCGCCCTGCAGGTCATTTCTGCTGTATATTTTCCTGTTCCTGTTATTACTATTATTAGAGTTGCTGCTATATGCCATATTGTTACCACACCTTTCCTATCCAGACAGGAATTTATATAAATTTTTTAATAAATGTTTTCCTGTGCAAAGGACACGGCCCATGTTCCTTAATTGCTTCAATATGTGCCTTTGAGCCATATCCTTTATGTGAAGCAAAACCATATTCTGGATACATCTGGTCAAAATCCACCATAATCCTGTCTCTTGTAACTTTGGCTATTATACTTGCTGCTGCAATAGATACACTACAGGCATCACCTTTTATAATGCCCGTCTGTTTGTATTTTATCTTAGGTATTGTAACAGCATCCACAAGAAGCATTCCAGGCTCTTTGCCCATATTCTCTATAGCTGCCCGCATAGCCTCATATGTGGCCTGTAATATATTGATTTCATCTATCCTGCCAGCAGAAACTATTCCAACACCATATGCAACTGCCTTACTGGTTATTTCATCATACAACTGTTCCCTTCTGGCAGCAGAAAGTTTTTTGGAGTCATCAAGATAAAGGATTTCACAGTCCACAGGGAGTATTACTGCACCCGCTACAACCGGGCCCGCCAGAGGGCCTCTTCCTGCCTCATCAATACCTGCTATATTCTGGTAAGCAGCATATTTCTTTTCAAAAACCTTCATTTTATCAAGACGCTTAAGCTCCAGTAACAGCTTTTCATCTTCATGCCGTGCTTTCTCAATTAACTGCCTGACACCCTTTCTTTCATCATCTGCATATAAATCATAAAGTTCTTTTCTTCTGGCACTGTCTGCCATTTTAAATTCATTACGTATTTCACTAACTGGTTTCCCCATACATTCTCCAATTCCTGCAGTAAAACCCATAATATCACTGCACGTTTATAAAATGGACATTATATTTTCTTTATACGTGAAAAAGGCCATATACAACAACAGGCTTCACCTTCTATATCTTCTCTTTTTACCATTCCTACATATGTATACCTGCTGTCTGTACTCATATTCCTGTTATCACCAAGTACAAAATATTCATCTTCTGCAAGCTGTACAGGTGATTCAGCAATTCCAGGGTCTTCAATCTTTTCATCTGAGTAAATGTCATCATCAAGTCTTTTGCCATTAATGTAAACTGACCCGTCAATAATCTGCACTATCTCTCCTGGCAGGCCTATTATACGTTTAATATAATATATTTTTTTGCCATCCTCATCCCTGTCTGTTATTGGAAATACTATTATATCATAGCGTCCAGGGTCTTGCCAGTAATAAGAAAGTTTCTGGATTATAACAGAATCATTATTTTTAAGGGCAGGTTCCATTGAACCACCCTCTATCGTTGTCTGGTGTGCTATATTGGAGTTAATAAACATGGACAGGAAAAATGCGGCAGCAATACATATAACAGCAAGTAAAAAGTTATGAAGCAGTTTTTTGCTTTTACTGCCATTACTTTTTATACCAATAATATTATTCTGCTTTTCCACAGCAGGTATAAATGCTGTCTGTGTAATTTCCTGTTTTATACTGCTGGTATCAATTTCATCCAGTACATTTTCCCAGGAACGGCTGGAACTTGCTGCATTTAATTCATGCAGCCTGTCAAACAGCCCTGAAGCAGTTGTACCTTCCCTGACAATTTCCAAATTCCTGCAGGCTTCCAGGCTTTCTTCTATAAGGTCTTCATCATACATAATAATCCCCTCCTGTTACCATCCACGGCAATGTTATGGATAGTAAACCACTCCTGCATTTAGCCCTGAGGCGTTTCAAGGGTAATTGCACCAAGTTTCCCTGCACGGAAATCATCTATAAGGAGTTTCCCTGCTTTATCTAAATCGGGTTCCGCACCGCTTTTAATACATCCCCTGCAGGATGCTATAAGCTTTAATGTTTCTGCACCACTGTTACTGCCAGCCCCGGTATTGTAATAACTGTTAATTGCATCTGGATAATTTACATCCAGAAAGTCTATAAGCAATATGCTTAATTCATATATATTATAAAGTTCATCTTTTATTGCACCAGTAAATGCAAGCCTCAGCCCTGACTGCTGGTCTTCAAATTTAGGCCAGAGTATGCCTGGTGTATCTAAAAGTTCTACATTTTTATTAAGCCTTATCCATTGTTTTCCTTTTGTGACCCCTGGCTTATTACCAGTTTTAGTACATGCCCTCCCTGCAAAACTATTAATAAATGTAGACTTTCCCACATTAGGTATGCCTGCAACCATTGCCCTTACAGGCCTGTTAATAATTCCCCTGCGCCTGTCACGTTCAATTTTCTGTGCACATGCCTCCTGTATTATATTATTGACAGATTTAACCCCTTTTCCATTTTTAGAATTTGCCTTTGCAATAAAATACCCCCTGGATTTATAATATTCCACCCATTCATCTGTAATCCTGCTGTCTGCCAGGTCATATTTATTCAAAACCAGAACCCTTGATTTGCCATTGGCAAGTGTATCAATATCAGGATTTTTGCTGCTGTATGGCACTCTTGCATCAACAAGCTCAACAATAACATCTATAAGCTTAATGTCATCCTGCATAGCCTTCTTAGCCTTTGCCATATGTCCTGGATACCATTGGAACTGCATAATATAAATTCTCCATTTCTAAAAAACACCACTTTGCCAAGTGGCGTTCTGTCATCTTTATTACTCTTTACTGCTGCTGTCTTCCCCAAATCCGTTAATACTGTTAATAAATGCAAGTGAATTAGTCCGGAGCCATGCCTTGCCAACAATATTTTTCTTTAAAATATTGCCTGTATTGGCATTACGGCTGTCCTCACCTTCATTCCTGTTATCACATAACACAAAATATTCATCCTCATCAAGTATAACATCCTCAAGTGCGAGCCCGCCATTTTCCATTAAAGGAAAATTATATTTTTCATCAAGCTGTTTCCCATCAATATACAGATAACCATCCCTGATTTTAACAGTTTCACCTGGAAGCCCCATTACACGGGCAACTGAATAATAACTGTGTTCTGAACCATCCTGTTGTATAACAACAACATCATTCCTCTTAATAGAAGAAATAACATAAGACATTTTATTGATTAACACATCATCCCCGTCTTTAAGTGTAGGATTCATGTAATCTCCAGACACACTCATTTTTTCAAGCCCGTAATGGGTTATAGCATATGCAGCAGTTACAACAATAGCAATCTCTACAAGTGTTATTACAATCTGGGTTATTATTGACTTATACTTTCTCCTGCGGTCTTCCAGATTAAAATCATATTTCATAAAACACTTTTTTCTCCAATCACTTTATTAGTATTCCTGCAAAACCTTTAAAGCATGTTTTGGAATAAGGCACTCAAAATGTTCCTTGCAGTATTGCTCCGCATATGGCTGGTTTACACAAAGTTCCCCATATTCTTTGATATAATTGCAAAGATTGTCAAATTCACTCACTTTAAGCTTGCCTTTCTTTATAAACAGATAGTAATCCCCTAAAGCCTTGTCCTTATACACACGGCTTGTTACAGGCTTGCTGCATGAAACTGTAGATGCAAAAAACTCCAGGTCATGCAGTGAATTAAAGCGGAAAAGTTTTGCAGCAGATAGTTTTTTCTTTTCTTTTTCATGTGTTATCCTTTCAATTTCTTTTAAATGTTTCTGGTAAGCGGCTTTGTCCGCCTCTGTGAACTTCTTGCCATCAGTTTTATTTAGTTCATCAATGTTTTCTGACATATGTACATCCTGGACAGCAGCACTGCCCTTATCACCCTGCCAGTCCTGCAAAAGCCCGTTAATAACTGTCTCAACAGATGACTCGTCTATAAGTCCTGCAAGGTTCTGCAGATGATGAAGCATATTCTGCAGGCTTTCATCACCATGGTCTGAAAATGTAATCATAAGTGAATTATCTGGCATACGCATAAGCTGCATTGAAATCATGCCACTCTCAACCTCATAACCTACTTCTTCTTCTGCACGTTCCACAATCTGCTCTAAAAAAGCCCTTGATTTTTCCTGGTTTGTAAAGAAATCTTCTATCTCGAATCCATATTCATTCATTTCTTCTTCTGTCATACGGCACTGTACTGTATTTTTATCAATGCGTTGAAAATCCATTCTATAACCTCCTTATACTGCTTACCTATATCTTACCCCCTGTTTGCAAATATGTCAACTTGTGAATTGCTTCCATGATGTTACAATAATATTATAAATACTTTAATTTTATAAATACTTTATATCCTATATTTATAAATACAGAAACCTTGCATATTGTAACCTTGATTTGTTATAATTTATTAAAAATCCGTATTTGCGAGGTTACACTATGAATTTATTTTCTGATATATATAATTGTTACTACCAGATAATGAAAAATATATTAAACCAGCCTGGTGCCCTTTCCGAAAAAGACATACGCTCCATAGCAGGACAGGAAGGTTTCGAGGAAAGCCCCCTTTTTATATTGCCTAAAATCCTTTCTGGTGAATGGGATTTTTTTATACATAAAGATAATGTATATATTTCCAAACTGCAGGGAGGTTTTACACAGCCGCTTTCACATCTCCAGAAGTGTTATATCAGTGCTCTTCTCCTTGATGAAAAAATATGCCTTTTCTTTAATAAAGAAGAACTTTCAAGGCTTAAAGAAATATTTTCTGGGTACAGCCCGTTATGGATGCCAGATGATTTCTATTATTATGATTGTTTTTCTGATAAAGATGACTTTAGCAGTCCTTTATATATACATAATTTCCAGACAATACTCTCCGCCATTAAAAACAGGCAGTGTACCAGTTTTACCTATGAAGGAAAGAACAGCACCAACAAACATGATGTCCTGCCCTGCCGCCTGGAATATTCTATAAAAAACGGGCGTTTCCGCCTTATAGCAGTACCTGTTTCATGCCTGGACCATATATCCATATACCTTGCCGCAGACGCACCATACAGTAAGACAGCTTCTGGATCTGGTACTAACGAACATCCCGCTGCCTGTAAAGGCAAAAACAATAACCGGCATAATATAAGGATTGAAACATACAACCTGTGCAATATATGTGAAATTACCTCTCTCTGCCATTATACAGGCCCGCTGCCTGATATTAACATGGCCATTATAAAGTCATATTATAAAGAACCTGTAAGGCTCATTATAAAAAACAGGCGCAATGCCCTTGAAAGAACGATGCTGCAGTTTGCCAACTATGAGAAAAACACAGTTAAAATTGATGATGATACATATGAGTGCTGTATTTATTATAATAAAAACACAGAAACAGAGCTTCTTATTGAAGTCCTTTCTTTCGGGCCATTAATACAGGTTACTGGTAACAGTGAATTCCTTGGACATCTGAAAATGCGTTTAAGAAAGCAGGCACAGCTTATACAAGAATAAGCTGTGCCCGTGGGACCAGATACCCGCCCCTCTGGGGCGGGCTTGCTAAAGCAAAGCCATGCCCCATATGCTTATACCGGGGTATTTGGCTTTCTCTTTTCAAATGCTATCTTATAATCTGTTATATATGTCTTTGATAAATACTGGACCGCAAGCTTATATGAACCAGCAGGTACATTTTGTAATGGCATGCTTACAAAATATGTCTGTGTCTTAAATACTTTAAGAGGCTGCGTTGTATTTGTAAAATCCTGTACATAAACGGTTTCATCATTATAAAGATATATTTTTTCCAGGTCATGGTCTGTTGCATAAACCTGTATTAAATCACCATATCTGCGGAATTTAAGTGCATCAGCAGCTTCTTGTGTCATGCTGCCTGCTGCCTTTAATTCTTCTGGCATTTTCTCCAGGCAGACAGGCTGTGCAAGTTCCCCTGGCATCATATCCATATCATATGGAAGCGGCTGTGCCATTGACTGTATATTAAAATCAAATGTATGCGCAGAAAAATAATCTGTCAGGCATGATATTTCATTTATACACTCACCTGTATTATAATCAAACTCATAAACTTTGGCATTATAACCATCTACAGGAGGTTTAAAATGAGCACACATAGCCAGTACAGTATTGCTGTCTGGATTATACTCACTATTAGAACGTGTTATGCTTAAAGGAGTTTCAAAACGGTTGTCCTGTTTTACAGTCCTTTTCTTTTCATCCACTGTATAAAAGTTCACATATGACTTTTCCTTGCCATCAAACCATTTTACAGGCCTTCTGTTGGCTGTATGGTTGTCAAAAAGCATAAGGCGCAGTACACCAGGGTCATTATCTGTTTCATCATGTACAATCTGTATGCCATGCTGCTGGAAGAACCAGTCATGTTCCCCTACAGGCTTAAGGACTTTATCTTCAACATTAGTACCTTTATAAAATTTAGGTTTGGCAATAAGCCATACAATCTCTCTTTTTTCAAGGTTAATCTTAGCTATTGTGTGGACATTTCTCATAGAAACCACCACACAGCCTTCCGCTGGTATATAATCTATTGAGTTAATATGTGCCCAGTCATTCCTGGTCTTATATGTGTCATCAAATAAGTCATTCATGCTAAGTTCATATACTGTTTCACCTGTTATGCGGTCAACCTCTACAATGGCATTTTCCATATAAGTATCGTGCATTGAACTGGAAAGTCCAAGTATATTGCCTCCTGGCTCTTTCTCTATAGCCCAGTGGTGCATGCCTTTCTTCTGGTGGTAAGTACGGTATACCCTTCCAAGCATATCCATTTCATGCGTAATAACTGTATGTGCATTGCCATATGCTGGTATACGCATATTCTTCTCAGGAAAAAGAAACCTTCCATCTTTAAAAAGATATACACCATAATATTGTGGTATCCTGTTTAATGCAAACCGTATATTCCCATTTGTATCAAAACCATACACACCACCCTGGTATCCGCCTGATACAAATATAAAATCCCCTGAAAACGGCCTGCTGCTTTTTGTGATTTTAACACAGTTATGGACAGGCTTATTCAATACAGGCGTCTTTATCTTAATATTTTTTGAAGCAATTACATTATTATTCTCATCAAGCAGGCGTACTTTTACAGGGTTAAAACGCCCTTCATAAAGCCCGAGGACTGGCACACGGTGCAATGTTGTAATTGTCTCATCACATTTTGTATAATCCCCAGAGCCATTATACCCTTTAATAGTATATTCAACCTTACATGGAGTTCCTATTGTATCAAAAACCATTAAAGCTGAAAGTGGCGAAATTTTATAAGGATTGTTAATTACAAGGATATTCTTAAAACTATACTCTGCTTTTCTATGAAGCCCTGCAATCATACGCTCTTTGCAGTATGTTAAAAATGCAGGAGGTTCTGTTTTATTCTCAAGGTTAGAATTATAAGAATTAACAAGCAGTTCATTTTTATATGGGAACTTTTTTGCTTCTTTTGTAAATCTGCCCTCGCTACAGGTTGATGTGTTAAGCACTACCCTTTTAACTGGGGTTGAAATTTTTGATAATATGTTCATTTTTTTACTCCGATACTGTATAATGAAAAATAACCATGAATATTAAGATTTTCTTAATAAATTTATTATACCTTATCATAAAAATTTTTACAACTATAAGTTTAAAAATCCACACGTCCGTTTCATAAAATTTCCAGTTATCTTGAATTTGTGTAAAAACGGACGCAGGATTTCTGTGTCCAGCTAAATTATTCCATTCCAGGGCACGTTCGCACTACGTTGGCATACGCAGCGACGCATAAAATCCCAAAGTACGGGATTTAAACGCCGGCGATGCCAAAGTGCACCTGTCATGGAATAATGTTTAGCCTGGACACATGAAACCTGCTGTCTTCTGGCAGACCCATAATTATAACT
>JAAWKM010000092.1 GCA_022797375.1 Lachnospiraceae bacterium | reverse complement strand
TGTCCAAAAGTCTAAACTTCTTGAATCGGAATTTCCCATGCGCTTCACTTTCTTACATGGATTTGTGTGCAAATCATAAATGCGTGACGCATGAGTAAATATACAAATCAACTGATTTTGTATCATTCTTAAATAGCTTTCCGAAAATCCCTTTGTCTGCATTTCGTTCTGCCACTGTATGATTTGTGAAGCGGTAATTTCACTTAACATCTGTTCGCCAAAGTATGGAATAATGTGTTGCTCCATCATATACCGCTTATTCTTCATGGTGCGGTCTTTCAATTCATTCTGCTTATCCTCAAAATAGACCTCCATAAATTCACTTAACTTCATATCCATACTTCGGCTACTGCTTAATTTCTTTTGCCACTCATACTCTAACGCTTCTCTTTTTGTTTCAAACCCTCTCTTTCTCCGCTTTTTCTTCTCTCCCTTAGCGGTTGTTTCAAACCATTGCGCCGACCACTTTTTCGTGTCTTTTTCCTTATAAGCCATACTGCCACGCTCCTTTTCCTAGCTTATTGATAACTCATAACCATACATTTTCTTTGCCCAAAACGCCCTCGGAATACGTCCTGCCATTGTTATATACCCCTGTCCTGCAAGTTCCTTATTCAGTTCTTTTACAATCTTGTAGGCATGAGATTTTGAACAATTTAACTCTTTGGCTATATCTTCCGCACTCATCATATAACAGTAGTTTGCCACACGTTTGTCCTCCTTTCCCCTTTTAGAATTTCGTTACAACAGTTGTATTTATTCGTTGTACGATTTTCGTATATTCGTATTAACACCTTATACAAGTTGTGTCAATACTTCGTAAAAATATTTTTACGAATCTCGTATTTACATTTTTTCTATTTTCCTCTTTTATGTTTTTCGTATATGTGGTATGATAATAAATAGAATTTATGTTTTTCGTAATTATTCAGCATATGAAAATAGGAGGTCACTATGGGAGATGGAAAAAAACTGAAAGAAATTCTTGATAGTAAGAATACAAATGTCCGTCGGATTGCAAAGGCTGCTGGAATTAGTGCTACAACTCTATATTCTATTATTCAAAAAGATTCCAATATCCGATTTGACTTTGCCTTACGGTTGGCAAATGAATTAGAAATTGATGTAAATGAAATATGCGCCGCTAGTCCATTCTCCGGCGCTATTACTGAAGAAGAAATTTATCCCACACTCCCCGATGGACTGAATGGCGCTCTTGACGGAAACCGGGTAAAGGTATATCTGAAAAATTCCCTATATCCACTTATGTATCTGTTCGGAAAAAACAGTATGCCCGATGTGGATAACCTATTGACTTCATTTTATCAGCTAGATGATGAAGCAAGAAAGGAAATAGTGGAAACGATACAGTTTAAGTTACAGTACCACAAAGACAAAGAGCGGGCAGAACAGGTAAAGCAAATAAAAGGTTGGTAAAAAGACAAACTCCGATGAAAGCGGTGCCAAATTTCATCAGAGTTCTTTTTTATGGCACCGTTTTGGCACCGCTTTACACTTTTTCACTGTTGAAAAATTTCAAAAAGGGCTTCCCGATTTCCCGAGAAGCCCCATAAAATCTAGCTTTTTACTAATGAATTCGTCAGAATTCTATTTATTCAACAATTGTAGCAACCTTGCCTGAACCTACTGTCCTTCCACCTTCACGGATAGCGAAGTTAAGACCCTGCTCCATAGCTACTGGATGGATAAGCTCAATTGTCATTTCTACGTTATCACCAGGCATACACATATCTACACCTGAAGGTAATTCGCAAACACCTGTTACGTCTGTTGTCCTGAAGTAGAACTGTGGACGGTAGTTGTTAAAGAATGGTGTATGGCGTCCGCCTTCATCCTTTGTTAATACGTATACCTGTGCTGTAAATTTCTTATGGCATGTTACGCTTCCTGGTTTAGCAAGAACCTGTCCACGTACAATCTGGTCACGGTTGATACCACGGAGAAGTGCACCAATGTTGTCACCAGCCTGTGCTTCGTCAAGCATCTTACGGAACATTTCGATACCTGTTACAACTGTCTTGTTGCTCTCTTCCTTAACACCAAGGATTTCAAGCTCGTCATTAAGATGGAGTGTACCTCTCTCAACACGGCCTGTTGCAACTGTACCACGGCCTGTAATTGTAAATACGTCTTCTACTGGCATAAGGAATGGCTTATCTGTATCACGCTCTGGATTTGGAATATATTCATCAACTGTTGACATAAGTTCCATAATTTTGTCACCCCACTCACCGTTAGGGTCTTCAAGTGCTTTAAGAGCTGAACCCTTAATAATTGGGCAGTCTGTAAAGCCATACTCCTCAAGTGCTTCAGAAACTTCCATTTCTACTAATTCGATAAGCTCTTCGTCATCAACCATATCACACTTGTTAAGGAATACAACGATATAAGGAACGTTAACCTGGCGTGAAAGCAGGATGTGCTCTTTTGTCTGTGCCATAACACCATCTGTTGCAGCAACAACGAGGATAGCGCCGTCCATCTGTGCAGCACCTGTAATCATGTTCTTTACATAATCAGCATGGCCTGGGCAGTCAACGTGTGCGTAATGCCTTGCTTCTGTTTCATACTCAACGTGTGCTGTAGAAATTGTAATACCTCTTTCACGCTCTTCTGGAGCTTTATCAATATTTTCAAAATCTACTGCTGCGTTACCTGCTACTCTTTCTGCAAGAGTCTTTGTAATAGCAGCTGTTAAAGTTGTTTTACCATGGTCTACGTGTCCGATAGTACCAATGTTACAATGGGGTTTAGTTCTTTCAAACTTTTCTTTAGCCATTTTATATAATCCTCCTTTAAATAAATAGGCAACATAATGCCGCACTTTACTATGCTATGGGCACTATTATATTGCAAAATTAACCAATTTTCAAGTCTTTTCTGGCAATTAACCAGCTAAGAAGTTTATAAATACGCTGCCCGCTAACAGACAGGCTTTAACTAAGCATTCTTTGCTGCAAGGACTTTTTCCTGTACAGACTTTGGAACCTGCTCATACTTCTCAAAGAACATTGAATAATTACCACGTCCCTGTGTCCTTGAACGCAGGTCTGTTGAATAACCAAACATTTCAGCAAGTGGCACATAGCCCCTTACGATTTTGCCGCCACCAATGTCATCCATGCCTTCAATACGGCCACGGCGTGCATTTATATCACCAATTACATCACCCATATACTCTTCAGGCATTGTTACTTCTACCTTCATAATAGGCTCAAGCAATACTGGTTTTGCTTTCTTCATAGCATCTTTAAATGCCATTGAACCTGCGATATGGAATGCCATTTCACTTGAATCGACTTCATGGTATGAACCATCCCATACTATAGCGTGTACACCAAGTACAGGGAAACCGCCAAGCACACCTGCCTGTGATGCTTCTTCGATACCTTCCCCGACAGCAGGTATATATTCCTTAGGAATAGCACCACCGACTACAGTAGATTCAAACTTAAATGTTTCTTCACCGTTAGGGTCCATAGGCTCAAACTTAACTTTACAATGTCCGTACTGTCCACGTCCACCAGACTGTTTAGCATATTTACTGTCAACATCAACAGCTTCTGTAAATGTTTCCTTATAAGAAACCTGTGGAGCGCCAACGTTTGCTTCTACCTTATATTCCCTGAGGAGACGGTCTACAATAATTTCAAGATGGAGCTCGCCCATACCAGCAATAATTGTCTGTCCTGTTTCTGGGTCTGTATGGTGCTTGAATGTAGGGTCTTCTTCTGAAAGCTTTGCAAGCGCTTCACCCATCTTTGTCTGCCCGTCTTTAGTCTTTGGCTCAATAGCAAGCTCAATAACAGGTTCTGGGAATTCCATAGATTCAAGTATAACAGGATGCTGTTCATCACAAATTGTATCACCTGTTGTTGTAAGTTTAAATCCTACAGCAGCAGCAATATCCCCCGAATAAACCTTGTCTAATTCTTCCCTCTTGTTAGCATGCATCTGTAAAATACGTCCTACACGCTCTTTCTTATTCTTAGTAGCATTAAGCACATATGAACCAGACTTAAGTGTTCCTGAATAAACCCTGAAGAACGCAAGCTTTCCAACAAACTGGTCAGCCATAATTTTAAATGCAAGGGCTGAGAAAGGCTCTTCATCAGAAGAATGGCGTACTACTTCATTGCCTTCATCATCTACACCTGTAATATCAGGTATATCTGTTGGTGCAGGCATATATTCAAGAATTGCGTCAAGAAGCTTCTGTACACCCTTATTCCTGTATGCAGAACCACAGCATACTGGTATTGCCCTGCACTCACATGTAGCAGTACGGAGTGCTTTCTTCATATCAGCTACTGGAGGTTCTTCACCCTCAAGATATACCATCATAAGGTCATCATCCAGGTCACAGATTTTCTCAACAAGTTCTGTATGATATTCTTCTGCCTGTTCTTTCATATCGTCAGGAATTGCTGTAACTGTGATATCGTCACCTTTATCATCATTATAGATGTAGGCTTCCATCTCAAATAAGTCAATAATTCCTTTAAAACTGTCCTCCTTGCCAATAGGCAGCTGGACAATAATTGCATTTTTACCTAATCTGTCACGGATCTGGTCAACAGCCCCGAAAAAGTTTGCACCTAAAATATCCATCTTATTGATAAATGCCATTCTAGGTACGTTATAAGTGTCAGCCTGTCTCCAGACATTTTCAGACTGTGGCTCAACACCACCTTTGGCACAGAATACACCAACAGCGCCATCAAGTACACGGAGTGAACGCTCAACTTCAACTGTGAAGTCAACGTGTCCCGGTGTATCAATAATATTGATACGGTGCTCTAATGCACCATCCATCGGCTTTGTATGGTCTTCAAGTGTCCAGTGGCAAGTAGTAGCCGCAGATGTGATTGTAATACCTCTTTCCTGCTCCTGGTCCATCCAGTCCATTACAGCAGTTCCTTCATGGGTATCACCAATCTTATAGTTAACACCGGTATAGTATAAGATACGCTCTGTCAATGTTGTCTTACCAGCATCAATATGCGCCATAATACCGATATTCCTTGTCCTCTCAAGTGGATATTCTCTTCCAGCCAAGGCTCTCTACCTCCTGATTTAATATTGCAGCAGCAGACTGCTTCACAATTACCAGCGGTAATGTGCGAAAGCTTTATTTGCTTCTGCCATCTTATGCATGTCTTCTTTCTTCTTTACAGCAGAACCTGTATTATTAGATGCATCTAAAATTTCATTAGCAAGCCTTTCCTTCATGGTCTTCTCGCCCCTCTTACGTGAATAAAGGGTAAGCCAGCGGAGTGCTAAAGCCTGCCTTCTGTCAGGCCTTACTTCGATAGGCACCTGGTAGGTTGCACCACCAATACGCCTTGCCTTAACTTCGAGCTGTGGCATAATATTGTTCATAGCCTCCTCGAATACTTCTACTGCATCTTTTCCAGATTTCTCTGCTATCTCTTCAAAAGCGCCATAAACAATTTTCTGTGCAATCCCCTTCTTGCCATCAAGCATAATATTGTTGATAAGCTTTGTGACAACTTTATTCTTGTACACAGGGTCTGCTAATACATCTCTTTTCTGTATATGTCCTTTACGTGGCACGTTACTTCCCTCCTTAACATTATTTAACAATGTTTACAGCATAACTGTATTATATACACATTGCTATTATTAATTCATAGGTACTCACGGTATTCTGTGTCCGCACCAGGTTAATTCTACTTATATCAATGTGAAATTAATCCGGCACTTCCCCAAATTAGTGAATATTACTTCTTAGGTCTCTTTGCTCCATATTTAGAGCGGGCCTGCTTCCTGTTAACAACGCCGGCTGTATCAAGCTTGCCACGTACAATATGGTACCTTGTACCAGGCAAATCCTTAACCCTGCCGCCACGTATAAGAACAACGCTATGCTCCTGTAAGTTATGTCCCTCACCTGGAATATAACTTGTTACTTCCATACCATTTGAAAGACGTACCCTGGCTGTTTTTCTAAGCGCTGAGTTAGGTTTTTTAGGTGTGGCAGTACGTACAGCAGTACAAACACCCCTCTTCTGTGGGGAACTCTGCTCTACAACCCTTTTATTAAGTGAGTTGTATGTGTACTGGAGCGCAGGAGAATTAGACTTCTTAGCTGAAACCTTTCTTCCTTTTCTGACTAACTGGTTAAATGTTGGCATTAATTTCACCTCCTGTTTTTATAGTAATAATTTTCTGTATGCCAAAAATACATACCCGTTCATTCTAATATGCAAATATTTATTTGTCAACACCTTTATTGGCATTATTTTTCATTTTTAAGTCTTATTTCCTGGATTTTAGTGTCCATAACCAGATAATATTTATTAATTCCATCTACTGGAAAAAACTGGAGTACCTTTCCATTAACCTTACATGATAACTTTTTAACCCCGTTTATACGGAATATTGTACATTCTGATGCTGAATTAAACAGTATTTCATCATCACCATACATATTTACGGAAGTATAATCATTATTAAATCCAATATCTAATACATTTTTTCCTGCAAGGTCATACACTTTCATCTGGCATGGCTTTGTCCTGCTGCTGTTTTCAAAAACCATGCCTACATATTTGCCATTGCAGAACGCACTTTTAATCTTTTCCTCATATGTATTAGAATATGATTCTCTTGGCTGCCTGGCATTTTTCCATACGCTAAAACCATTATCCGTAAATATACAGATATTATCACTTCCAAGAAACCTTACATCAGCGATTATTGTTTCATCATAATTTTTAGCCCCAACAAGGCAGTTCGTGTTCTTTCCTACATCTGTGAAGTCATAAAATGCCACCTTGCTCTGTATTTTGCCATTTGTCACACATACATATGCTGCTACAAGATTTGTGCCTTCTGGAGATATATCAATACATACAGGATAGCCATCATCAACATTTGTAGGTATTTCCACAAGAAGTTTATTTGATACATCATATGGGTTATAAATATTTATAACATTAGATGTTGCCTCTTCAAGCAGTACAGCAACAATCCCGCTGGCAGAAACACATGCCTGTACTATAGGATAGTCTGTTACTACTTCCCTGCCCTGCCCTTCTTCATTATAAATGAAAAGGGATTTGCCTCCTATATCTGCTGCCACAACATATTTTCCACATATATCAGCTGATGGCGAAACCATATTGTAACTTCCATTCCATATTGTATTTCCTGATGCATCAAGTGCAGAAATGCCATCCCTGTTGTACCTTAAAACTTTATTGTCATATGATGCATACTTAGCGAAACTGTCACCAGTCACAGATGTTTCTTCCTTTACCTCATATGATGTATAGCTTCTGTTCATAAATGAACGTGCAAGCAGGAAAAATATGCCTGCTGCCACTACTATGCAGGCAGTACATATTATTATAAATAATATTATTTTACGGCGGCGCTCACCAATAACGGTTATATCCTGTGAACGTCCTACAAAACTATCCATATATAATTCCTCTGTCCTTTTGCTTTTTATTCCCGCGAAGGCCAAATACCCCGCCACCTGGGGCGGCCTGCTAAACAAACTAAGCCATGCCCCGTAGCTTGCTGTGGGATATTTGACTGTTAAGTAATAAGTATAACTTATCAAATAATACAAAGCAAGCAGAAAATGATTTTGCACACGTCCGTTTACCAGCAAAAAATAACTGGAATTTTTATTCCACCCAGATATATGTTATAATAATTAACTGAAACATACAAAACTAAACATAAGGAGAATATGCCATTATGGAAGAAATATTAATTATTGAAGATGATGAACTGCTTAATGATGGTTTATGCTTCCATCTGCAAAAAAATGGCTACAGGCCAGTGGCGGCATATAATGCCAGCGAAGCATATGCCCTGGCGGCAGACAAAAACTGGTCTTTATTTATCCTGGATATAAACCTGCCAGATGGAAACGGAATTAATTTAGCCAAGAAGATAAAACAGAAAAATAATACGCCAATTATATTTTTAACAGCCAGGGATTTAGATGAAGACATAATACAAGGATTTGATGCCGGGGCAGATGATTATATCACAAAGCCATTTAATATAAAAATACTTATGCAGCGCATACAAGCAATTTTAAGACGGTGTGGAAACCATAACAAAGAAAAAACCACCTTGCTTTCTGGAAACCTTGAAATTAACTTTGAAACAATGGCAGTAAAGAAAAATAATGGTTTACTTGCACTTACGCCTACAGAGTTTAAATTACTGTCCATATTTTGCAATAACCCAGGACAAATCCTTACAAGGCAGGTTTTATTAGAAAAACTATGGGATATAGAGGGGAATTTTGTAGATGAACACACCCTTACTATTAATATAAGCAGGCTAAGGAAAAAAATTGAAGATGGTTCTGGTACTTATATAAAGACCGTTTATGGAATGGGATACCAGTGGATGAAAAAAATAACACAGAAATGAGGGAATCAATGAAAATACTACTATTTGTTACACTCCAGGTATTTGTGTTCTTTGGAAGCTATATTTATTTCCGCCACAAATACATACTTCTTATCCAGTCTGTATGTAACATTCTGGATAATGTTATTTATGGGCAAAATGATATAAATGATATGTATATGGAAACACTTTCATCAAAAATAAGGTCAAAATTAAATACAATTATAGAAATGACAAATATGTCCAGGGAACAGGCCATTATCCAGAAACAGGAAATACAACAGATAATATCTGATATCTCACACCAGCTTAAAACACCAGTTTCCAATATTTTAATGTATAGCAGCACATTAGAGGAAAACGGGCTTTCTGACAATGAAAAACACCAGTTTTTCCTGGTTCTTAAAGAACAGACCCAGAAACTTGAATTTTTAATACAATCGTTAATAAAAATGTCACGCCTTGAAAGCCATATGTTAATAATGAAAAGAGAACTGTCTCCTGTATTCCCAGTTATTTCTAAAGCAGTTTCTTCTATCCTGCCATCAGCAGACAAAAAGAACCTGGAGATAGAAGTCCGCTGCCCAGAGGAGCTTTCCCTTTTTTTCGACCCTAAATGGACAGAAGAAGCTATATTTAATGTACTTGACAATGCTGTAAAATATACACCTGCTAATGGCAGGATTGTGCTTACCGTAGAAACAATGCAGTTTTATACAAGGATTAAAATTTCAGATACAGGAACCGGAATACAGCCAGAACACCAATGTGATATTTTTAAACGTTTTTACAGGGAAAGCAAAGTACACAAAAAGCCAGGCACCGGGACAGGACTGTATATTACAAGAGAAATTTTAGAAAGACAGGATGGGTATATAACTGTAAATTCCGTTCCAGATAAAGGAAGCAGTTTTTCTATATTTCTGCCAAACAGAAATATAAAATAAAATGTTACAAAACTGATACCTTTTATTTCTGTTATGAGAGGATTTTGAAATATTACACTGCTACAATATTTATAAACATACATAATAAAAATATATGCCAGATAATCCCGCTTTATTATGTATGGATAAAAAACATGGAACGGAGAGATACTATGGATATTTTAAAAGTAAAAGGACTTAAAAAATACTACAATAATGGAACTACTATTGTAAAAGCGCTAGATGGCATAGACCTTTCTATAGAACAGGGCACTTTTACAGCAATTACTGGCTCTAGTGGAAGTGGAAAATCTACACTTCTTCATATCCTGGGTGGTCTTGATACACCAACAGAAGGCAGTGTAGAACTTGAAGGCAGGAACTTGTCCCAAATGTCCAGAGATGAACTTGCAATATTGCGCCGCAGGAAGATTGGCTTTGTATTCCAGTCTTACAACCTTGTACCTATGTTAAGTGTTTATGAAAATATTATTCTGCCATTAGAACTTGACGGAAACCAGCCAGATAATAACTTTATTATGGAAATAATACAAAGGACTGGATTGGAAAAAAAGATAAACAGCATGCCATACCATTTATCTGGTGGGGAACAGCAGAGAGTTGCTATTGCAAGGGCACTTGCACCAAAACCATCCATACTGCTTGCAGATGAACCTACAGGAAATCTGGACAGCCGCACCAGCCAGGATATACTTGGGCTTTTAAAAAGTATGGGAGAACACTTCCTGCAGACTATAATTATGATTACACATAACGAAGAAATTGCACAGCTTGCCAGAAATATTATACGCCTGGAAGATGGAAAAACCACAGAAAGCGGGTGGTTATAATGGGAATGGACAGTAATTATAATAAATCAGTTATTAAAAAACTTACAATACGTGATTTAAAGAACAATTTGCCAAGAAATGTACTTGCATGTATAACAATTATGCTTTCAACAACCTTAATATTTGCTTTTATATTATATGTATCAGGGACACAGGAGGAAAAGTCCGCACTATTAAAAGATGTTTCCCAGGTTTCTTTTAAAAGCATTACATTACAACAGGCAGAAATATTAAAAAAAGACAAAAGAACAGAGTGGGCAGGGTTTTCAGTTTTCGCGGGCTCAGCCAAGAACGGAAACACCCATCTGAAAATTATATGGCAAGATAAAAATTATATGAAAAAAGATAATATTCCTTATTATGGCCGCCTTCCATCATCTGGCAATGAAATTATGATATCACAAGAATACCTTGAAAGGACTGGTATGCCACAGTCAAAGCCTGGTGATATCATAACTATTGATTTGGGAGATGGCACTGCCAGAAATTATAATATTTCTGCCATTTCAACAAAACATTCTAAATCTGCCAATTCACAGACTATTTATGTTTCCCTTCCACTTGCTATGAAACTTATGGGAATAGAAGGAGAGTTTGTTGATGCAAGTATTATTATAAATAATGCCTGGGATATGGATGCTGGCACAACCAAAGAACAGATTATGGAATTAGCAGCAGAAACTGGTATCAGAGAAGAACAAATAGAATTAAATTATTCTTTTTTCAACCAGTCATTAGTATCAAAACTGGCAGCAAGTGACATAATTACATTTGCACTCGTTATTTTTCTTGTATTAATATCTGCAGTTCAGGTTTTGGCAATGATACAAGCCTTGAAGGACGCATGAAAACCCTTTCATCATTACAATCAGAAAGCCTTATGGAAGAACTACAAACAGAACTTAACAATATAAAAGGAGTTACAAAAGTACAGCCATGGAATTATGTGCTAGCTGCTTCCATATCCCTGTCTGGTAACAAAAACTATCCAATAGCAGGTTTAAATGGTATAACAGAACAGGATTTCCATCTTCTAAAAGAAATGGACTATAATGGCCCTGGCACATATAAAGAACTTTTAGAAAAACCAGGACTTATTATAACTAATGAATATATCACTAATCTGCGCGAAAATCCTCTTTCTGCAGGTGATATTGTGGACATAGTTATTTATAATGGAAATGGCCAAAGAAAAGAATATAAAATCCCTGTTATTGCTACTATAAAATTCAATCCATGGCGCAATAAAAACAGGACAAAACGCCTTCCAATTTCTATTACAGGAAGCTCTTTTATGATGCCCTGTGAAATGCTTAATAAATGGACAGGGCTGAATACAGCTTATGGCTATGAAATCACAACAGAACCTGGGCTTACCAAAGATATTGGCACAATATTAGAAGAAACCTATGGAATGGAAGAAAACCTTTATATTTCATCCAAACCAGAACTCAGGGCATACTATGAAAATGAATATTTCTCCCAGAAAATCATACTCTATGTACTAGCCGCATTTCTTGTAATATTTGGAATTATTAACCTTATAAATACAATAGTTACAAACCTGTATTCACGCAAAAAAGAACTTGGAATTTTACAGGCTGTTGGCATGACAGACTTACAGCTTAAAACAATGTTTAAAATGGAAATACTAAATTATACAGGAATCTCTGCCGCCTGCACACTTATTTTAGGCAGCCTGCTTGGATATGCACTCGTTATGGCAGAAATCCAGCTAGGCACAGATATGGTTTATTCATTTCCCTGGTTTCCAATATTACTATATATTCTTATAATGTTTTTTACACAACAGTATCTTGCAGGTTACAGCATAAAACTGCTGCATAAAGAAAACCTCGTAGAGAGAATGAAAGATACAGAATAAAAACATGCACAGGCAGGATATTACCCTTGCCTGTGCATAATATTTAAAAATATTCTATACTTATACTGCCACCCTGGCTTCCGGCCTGCTATATATACCTGGCATATAAAAGGCATAAATGTTTTATTTATTAAACATTATCTTCTCATTATTGAACATCCTTGTAAGCACAAATACCCCTAAACCTGTATATACAATATTGCTGGCAACAGATGCAACCATGCCTGAAGGCACTATATCAAATGAAAAAATACCTGTCATGGACTGCACACTGTTATAAACTGGAATTAAATAATAAAATAACTCTGTTTTAGCACCGTTAGTAAACATGCCACTTATACCCACTAAGATAACTACTATCATAAGTGGTGTAATATAAGTTCCTGCCTCTTTTGTACTCTTTGCAAATGCTGAAATTATTGATATTAATGCCATAATAAGAAGCACTGTTGATATCATAACAAGGGCAAGCATTAAATAATCAGTTACACCATATACATTAGTTTCAATTCCTGTATTTTCAGCATCAGAAAGGTTAGGAAGTGAAAGCAATGTTCCAATTGTACTTGACACCCCGCTTAAAAGTGCAATAATTGACAATGCTATTATCTTTCCAAGTGCTATATGGCTTCTCTTAACCGGGGTTACAAGCAATGTTGCTATCGTCCCTCTTTCCTTTTCACCCGAAATTGATTCAGGCCCTACTGCCATACATGCACTAAACACAAACATAAGCAGCAGCATTGGAAGCATAGATGAAAATACAGACGCCGCTGCATCTTTTTCATTAGCAAGGTCGTATTTTACATTTTCATCATGGTTAATATCAAACTTATTAGCCATCACTGACTCATACGAATCCAGTATTTCTGTAAATATCTTGTATATATTCTGTGACTCTGTAGAAGCTGAATTATAATAGACCTGTACTTCAGGAGCTTTATTGCCAGAGGTACTGTCATATACAGCAATGTCATTTTCAAAATTCTCTGGAAAAACTACATATAAATCCAGTTCATCTTCATTATCGCTGATTTTCTCCTTTGCCGCTTCACCAGCCTCTGCATCTACATCTTTTATGCCCTCTGCAACACCTGCACCATCCATTAATGCCCTTATGCTTTCTGGCATATATGTACTCTCAATTTTATAAACATATTCATCATCAACTGAAACCATTCCTGATATAGCGTCACCCATAAAAGTATACATAACAAATATCATAATACCTGGCATTAATATTGTAGTAAATGCCATACGTTTGTCGCTAAAAAACCTTTTTAATTCTTTCTTTAATATCGTAATAATTGTATTCATATATTATCCCCCTTGCTGCTTCAGGCTGCCCTGGTTAAAACCCGCCAGCCGTTATATAAAAGACCCTAAACATCCTCTCCAACAGTATCTTTATAAATATCAAAGAACCTGTCTTCAAGGCTTTGTCCTGCCTTAATATTTTCCAGGGCATCACACATTATCATCTTGCCATTAATAATAATCCCGACCCTGTCACATACTCTTTCAATAAGGCTGAAAATATGTGTTGATACAATTATTGTCTTGCCACGTTCTTTTAATGTCTGTATAAAGTCTGTAACAACCCTTGCTGTAAGTACATCAAGCCCGTTTGTAGGCTCGTCAAATATAATTATATCAGGGTCATGTACAATAGACACTGCAAGCGAAACCTTCTGCTTCATTCCTGTAGAAAGGTCTGCAACTTTAACTTCTGCAAATTTCCCTATTCCAAAAAGACTGAATATCTCATTTTTCCTTTTCTCCCTTACATCATCAGGCACATTGTGCAGTTCTGAGAAAAAGTCATATAAATAATTTGGTGTAAAATATTCTTCAAGTTTCAGTTCACTGGTAAGGAAACCTATCTTCTGTCTTACTTCATCCGCTTTACTCACAATACTTGAACCATCAACCAGTGCATCACCACCATCAGGCTTAATAAGCGTTGCTAACATCCTTAATGTTGTAGTTTTGCCTGCACCATTTGGACCAAGCAGTCCGAAGACCTCTCCTTCATAAGCCTTAAAAGAAATCCCGTCAACAGCAGTTTTGATTTTATCATTTGTGTGTTCAATCTTCTGCTGCTTCGATGAAAGCTTAAAAGTTTTATGCAATTTGTCTACAATTAGCAGTTCTTTCATCTTTGTCCTCCCATAATTAAAATTTGTATTAAATACAATAACTTCTGGTGTTATCATAGCATCACATATCCAGCCATGCTGGCAAAATAATATTCCATATGCCTGCCATACGCCATTTGAGATATATATTTAATACGATTGTATATTATATCACAAACCATATACAAGTGCACTATAATTATTTCTTAAGATTTCCTATAATTATGTTTTTGTTACTGGACTGTGAATAGTAACATGTTTTTATAATTACAGGCTTATCTGGTAATGCATGCCATTCTCCCGTAAAGCGGGTACAGGCAAAACAAAAAGGCTGGTAAAATCCAGCCTCTGTTTATTCAATATAATTTAATCTGTGCATCCTGTTTTGAATATGCCATCGCAGACGTTACCTTGGCAGCCTGCTCAGTTCCAGCTACCTTACGGCACACAGAAGTTCCTGCTTAGTGCTGCTAGGTTCCCCTCCTGACACGGTTCACAGGTTTCCATTGCGCAAGACCAGAACGTCAACGCCACTTTCCAAGGGCGGCTCTGCAATTAACAGACCCTGGACAGGACATCACCCCTGCTATAGCGGATTGCAGGTACAGGGCACCGCTAACTCCCCGGCTAGCACAGAAGTTTTAGACAATAAAATTTTCTGCATTTTGTAATTATACACATAGCAGCCAGTTATGTCAAGCATTTATAATCCCTTTTCACGTCCGTTTTATAAAAATTCCAGTTATTCTATGCTGGGAAACGGACGCAGGGTTTCGCAGCCTGGACATGTGAAACCTGCTGTCTTCTGGCAGACACAGAATTATAACTGGAAATTTTATTGTGTGCTAAATTATTCAGACAAACGGGAGATACTGCGGTA